>NZ_JBJPHU010000209.1:0-5527 GCF_052939515.1 Phormidesmis sp. 146-33 | reverse complement strand
AAGCCTCATTCCAGGATTTAGAAAGAGGCTTTAGGCTTTTGGTTGAGATAGAGGTCCTGGCGATGAGCTATTTTTGCAGGAGGCTACCCTCCGACTATCTTCGCCGCTGCCGCGTTTCACACCTGAGTTCGAGATGGGTCAGGGTGGTGCCACGACGCTAGGAACACCAGGAAAGCTTGTAGTTAAGGCATTTTCAATTGATTCATCAGTTCGATGAATCAACTAAAGAGATAGAGCCATGAAGGCTGCATAGACACTTGTCATAATCAAACACTAGATGCCGGTTTAAGTTGATAGTTGATAGTTGAGGTCAAGCCCTCGGTCTATTAGTACTTCTCGACTGCACGCATTACTGCGCTTCCATCTAAAGCCTATCAACGGGTGGTCTACCCGTGACCTTACTGGGTTAACCCCATGAGAGCACTCATCTTGAGGTGGGCTTCCCACTTAGATGCTTTCAGCGGTTATCCGCTCCGCACATGGCTACCCTGCGTTTACCGTTGGCACGATAACAGGTACACCAGCGGTGCGTCCTTCCCGGTCCTCTCGTACTAAGGAAGGCTCCTCTCAATGCTCTTACGCCTGCACCGGATATGGACCGAACTGTCTCACGACGTTCTGAACCCAGCTCACGTACCGCTTTAATGGGCGAACAGCCCAACCCTTGGGACGTACTACCGCCCCAGGTTGCGATGAGCCGACATCGAGGTGCCAAACCTCCCCGTCGATGTGAACTCTTGGGGGAGATCAGCCTGTTATCCCTAGAGTAACTTTTATCCGTTTAGCGACGGCCTTTCCACGCAGCGCCGTCGGATCACTAAAGCCGACTTTCGTCCCTGTTTGACGTGTTTGTCTCACAGTCAAGCTCTCTTGTGCTTTTACACTCTACGGCTGATTTCCAACCAGCCTGAGAGAACCTTTGCGCGCCTCCGTTACCTTTTAGGAGGCGACCGCCCCAGTCAAACTGCCCACCTGATACTGTTCCTTCGCCGGTTAACGGCTGAGGGTTAGAATTCTAGCTTTGTTAGAGTGGTATCTCACCGTTGGCTCCATCGTCCCCACAAGGACAATCTCACAGCCTCCCACCTATCCTGCGCAAACAAAGCCCGAACCCAATACCAGGCTACAGTAAAGCTTCATAGGGTCTTTCTGTCCAGGTGCAGGTAGTCCGTATCTTCACAGACACTCCTATTTCGCCGAGCCTCTCTCCGAGACAGCGCCCAAATCGTTACGCCTTTCGTGCGGGTCGGAACTTACCCGACAAGGAATTTCGCTACCTTAGGACCGTTATAGTTACGGCCGCCGTTCACCGGGGCTTCAGTCGCCAGCTTCGGATTGCTCCTAACCAACTTCTTTAACCTTCCGGCACTGGGCAGGCGTCAGCCCCCATACTTCGTCTTACGACTTCGCGGAGACCTGTGTTTTTGGTAAACAGTCGCTTGGGCCTCTTCACTGCGACCACCTCTCGGTGGCACCCCTTCTCCCGAAGTTACGGGGCCATTTTGCCGAGTTCCTTAGAGAGAGTTATCTCGCGCCCTTGGGTATTCTCAACCTTCCCACCTGTGTCGGTTTAGGGTACAGGTAATTTTGGATTAACGTGGTTAGAGCTTTTCTAGGAAGCTTGACATCACACACTTCGAGTCCGTAGACTCTCGTACTCATGCCTCCGCTCAAGTCGTTTTCACCGACTCTCATCGCCTCGGACACTTAAACCCCTAACCAACATGGGGCTGTGTTAGCCTTCTCCGTCCCTCTGCACAATCCAAAATCAGTATCGGAATCTTAACCGATTGTCCATCGACTACGCTCTTCAGCCTCGCCTTAGGTCCTGACTCACCCTCCGTGGACGAGCCTTCCGGAGGAAACCTTGGGATTTCAGGGCATTGGATTCTCACCAATGTTTGCGCTACTCAAGCCGACATTCTCACTTCTGCTTCGTCCACACCTGCTTCCGCTGATGCTTCAAACTACAACAGAACGCTCCCCTACCGATACATCGATAGATATATCCCACAGCTTCGGTACATAACTTAGCCCCGTTCATTTTCGGCGCAGGAACGCTTGACCAGTGAGCTATTACGCACTCTTTTAAGGATGGCTGCTTCTAGGCAAACCTCCTGGTTGTCTTTGCATTCCCACCTCCTTTATCACTGAGTTATGATTTGGGGACCTTAGCTGGTGGTCTGGGCTGTTTCCCTCTTGACGATGAAGCTTATCCCCCACCGTCTCACTGGCAATGTGTGCACAAGGTATTCAGAGTTTGACTCGATTTGGTACCGCTCTCGCAGCCCGCACCGAATCAGTGCTTTACCCCCTTGCTATAATCATTGCCGCTGCGCCTCAACACATTTCGGGGAGAACCAGCTAGCTCCTGGTTCGATTGGCATTTCACCCCTAACCACAGGTCATCCGCTGATTTTTCAACATCAGTCGGTTCGGACCTCCACTTGGTGTTACCCAAGCTTCATCCTGCCCATGGTTAGATCACCAGGGTTCGGGTCTATAAATACAGATTAGCGCCCTTATCAGACTCGCTTTCGCTTTGACTTCGCCATTCTCGGCTTAATCTACCTGTACCTATAAGTCGCCGGCTCATTCTTCAACAGGCACACGGTCAGACGTTTAAATCGTCCTCCCATTGCTTGTAAGCTGATGGTTTCATGTTCTATTTCACTCCCCTTCCGGGGTTCTTTTCACCGTTCCCTCGCGGTACTGGTTCACTATCGGTCACACAGGAGTATTTAGCCTTACGAGGTGGTCCTCGCAGATTCACACGGGATTTCACGTGCCCCATGCTACTCGGGATGCAGCTAGTATCATTAAGCTTTCGACTACGGGACTTTCACCCCCTCTGGTGCAGCATTCCACTGCTTCGTCTAGCCGCTTGAGTCCATATCGCTGTCCCACGACCCCAAAGTGCATGCACTCTGGTTTAGGCTGTTTCCGTTTCGCTCGCCGCTACTTGGGAAATCACGTTTGTTTTCTCTTCCTTCAGCTACTAAGATGTTTCAATTCGCTGAGTTCGCTCTTTCCACCCTATGGATTCAGGTGGCAGTATATAGGGTTGCCCCATTCGGAAACCTCTGGATCAATGCTTGCTTCCAACTCCCCAGAGCATATCGTCGGTAACCACGTCCTTCTTCGCCTCTGTGTGCCTAGGTATCCACCATCAGCCCTTCTTAGCTTGACCACTTGTTTCTCAACAATTCGGTCAACTTCAACTAACTCTCAACATTGGTGTCTGTGATATTTGTCTCTGACATCTCATCCGTTATTCTCCAGTTCTTCCTGGAAAAACATTCCGAGAGTCAGCTACTTTCTACCTGACAAGTTTCTATGCAGTTTTCATGGTTCTAGCTGAGTCAGACCCAGCAGACTCTTTAGTGTGACCTAAATCAGTTGCTGGACTGTTTGACTGTCTTGGACAGTGGAGGTTAGCGGACTCGAACCGCTGACATCCTGCTTGCAAAGCAGGCGCTCTACCAACTGAGCTAAACCCCCCTTCGATAAGAATGGTGGGCCATCCTGGACTCGAACCAGGGACCTCACCCTTATCAGGGGTGCGCTCTAACCACCTGAGCTAATAGCCCATCTACCCAACCAAGCTCATAGTCTGGAAGTCAACACTTATTCTCGAACGACCTTGGGATGACCATCTCAAAACGTGTCAAGCAGTCATTCGCGATGAAGCTTTGGATTTCTCCTCACGCCTCACGCCTAACTCCTCACTATCTTGAGAGGGTAGGTCTCCCTAAAAGGAGGTGATCCAGCCACACCTTCCGGTACGGCTACCTTGTTACGACTTCACCCCAGTCATCAGCCCTGCCTTCGGCATCCTCCTCCGCGAACGGTTGGAGTAACGACTTCGGGCGTGGCCAACTTCCATGGTGTGACGGGCGGTGTGTACAAGGCCCGGGAACGTATTCACCGCAGTATGCTGACCTGCGATTACTAGCGATTCCGCCTTCATGCAGGCGAGTTGCAGCCTGCAATCTGAACTGAGCCACGGTTTATGAGATTTGCTTGTCCTCGCGAACTTGCGGCTCTTTGTCCGTAGCATTGTAGTACGTGTGTAGCCCAAGGCGTAAGGGGCATGCTGACTTGACGTCATCCCCACCTTCCTCCGGTTTGTCACCGGCAGTCTCTCTAAAGTGCCCAACTTAATGATGGCAACTAGAAACGAGGGTTGCGCTCGTTGCGGGACTTAACCCAACATCTCACGACACGAGCTGACGACAGCCATGCACCACCTGTGTTCGCGCTCCCGAAGGCACTCTTCCCTTTCAAGAAGATTCGCGACATGTCAAGCCTTGGTAAGGTTCTTCGCGTTGCATCGAATTAAACCACATACTCCACCGCTTGTGCGGGCCCCCGTCAATTCCTTTGAGTTTCACACTTGCGTGCGTACTCCCCAGGCGGACAACTTAACGCGTTGGCTACGGCACTGCCCGGGTCGATACGGGCAACACCTAGTTGTCATCGTTTACGGCTAGGACTACAGGGGTATCTAATCCCTTTCGCTCCCCTAGCTTTCGTCCATGAGTGTCAGTTCAGGCCCAGTCACGCGCTTTCGCCGCTGGTGTTCTTCCCAATCTCTACGCATTTCACCGCTACACTGGGAATTCCCGTGACCCCTACCAAACTCTAGTCTTGTAGTTTTCACTGCCTGTATCTAGTTAAGCTAGACGCTTTGACAGCAAACTTTCAAAACCACCTGCGGACGCTTTACGCCCAATAATTCCGGATAACGCTTGCATCCTCCGTATTACCGCGGCTGCTGGCACGGAGTTAGCCGATGCTGATTCATCAGGTACCGTCATTGTGTTCTTCCCTGATAAAAGAGGTTTACGACCCAAGAGCCTTCCTCCCTCACGCGGTATTGCTCCGTCAGGCTTTCGCCCATTGCGGAAAATTCCCCACTGCTGCCTCCCGTAGGAGTCTGGGCCGTGTCTCAGTCCCAGTGTGACTGGTCATCCTCTCAGACCAGTTACCGATCGTCGCCTAGGTAAACCATTACTCCACCTACTAGCTAATCGGACGCGAGCTCATCTTCAGGCTATAAATACTTTCACCCCGAAGGGCACATCGGGCTTTAGCAACCGTTTCCAGTTGTTGTTCCCGTCCTGAAGGCAGATTCTCACGCGTTACTCACCCGTCCGCCACTAAATCCGAAGATTCCGTTCGACTTGCATGTGTTAAGCATACCGCCAGCGTTCATCCTGAGCCAGGATCAAACTCTCCATGTTGTTGAGTTTCATTCGCTCATTCTTCGGTAAGCTCAAATTACTCTGAAACTTACCTCTCGTTGCGTTACCTTCCCTCAATCTCCTCAAGAACCTAGTTCTCTCGAAAATTGGGAAATCAATTTACTTTGACGAGGTTAAGTGCTATTCTGACTTCCAAACTATGCAGTTGTCTTGGTTCAGTGCCCCCAGAAGAACCGCCGCTTTCGCTTGGCTCCTCTCGACCGCTTGACTAATGTAGCGTGAACTTAAACCTACTGTCAAGAGATTCGCTGGAAAATGTT
>NZ_JBJPHU010000208.1:0-5674 GCF_052939515.1 Phormidesmis sp. 146-33 | reverse complement strand
AGGGGGCGTTCCTGGATCTAAAAGCGAAGCGAAGCGTTCATCGAACTGACGTTAAGTCAGTGCCATTCATCTTGGTATGGCGGTGATTATCACACTCACTCCACCTTTTTCTCTTTGCGTTCACTATAGCGATCGGTTAGGTAATCTACTTGTTCTCTCAACAGCAATGTAAATTGGCGTTGTTGCATAAAAGATATGAGATAGAGGATAGAATACTCAAGATTACCCCCTGTAACTGTCTCGGTTCGACGATGAAAACGAAACCCAAGCCATCCTACCGCGTCCGCAACTGGAGTGAAGGAGTGAATACGATGCTGCCCTGAAGCAACGCGGGAGTTTAACCTTCTGGATCGACGAAGCGGTGATTGAGGGGTGGATCAACGAGCAAAGAAGTGGGCGACGGGGCGCATCCAAGCATTACAGTGATGGGGCGATTGCTTTGATGGCAACGGTGCAGTCGTTGTTCAACCTGGCTGGACGGCAAACGGAGGGATTTTTAGAGTCTTTGTTTAGCTTGATGGGGATTGACCTGCCGGTGCCTGACCACAGTACGTTATCGCGTCGGATGGGCAAGGTTGCAGTCGAGATGCCGGTCACACCGAGCGAGGGAGCGATTCATGTGGTGGTGGATTCCACTGGGGTCAAAGTCTATGGGGAGGGGGAATGGAAAGTGCGCCAACACGGGGTGGACAAACGCCGAACTTGGCGCAAATTGCATGTGGGAGTCAATGAATCAACCGGAGAGATTTTAGCGGCTGTTGCCAGTACCAACAACGTCAGTGACGATGAAGCCTTTGCCGATGTCTTAGACGGGATTGAGTCTGAGCTTGAGCAAGTTTCAGGTGATGGAGCCTACGACAAACGCAAGTGTTACAACGCGATTGCGGCACGAAAAGCCAAACCCACGATTCCTCCTCGCAAAGATGCAGCCAAGTGGGAGGATGACCTTGAGAGCGAGCAGACCCATCCTCGTAATCAAGTCCTCGAACGGATTGAGCAAGTAGGGCGGCAACAGTGGAAGCAAGAAAGTGGTTATCACCGCCGGTCTTTGGCGGAAACAACCATGTTTCGCTTCAAGACTATCTTTGGCGGAACACTGCGGCGGCGACGGTTTGATAATCAAGCCGTTGAATTATTCCTCAAATGTGCGGCATTGAATCGCATGATTCAATTGGGTAAGCCCGATAGTTACAGAGTAGAAAACTAGTTCCTGCTTGGAAGAGAGAGATGCGTTCTTAAATTATTTATGCAACAAAGCCATGTAAATTTGTAGAGTTCTTCCATCACATCAATTACGCGATCGCGGTAAGGCGAATCTTTCATCGTGCCATCTTCCGCAAGATCAAGATTTTTGATGAATTGTGTGTCGATCGTACCGACAGGCGATCACCATCAACAGCATTTTTCCAGCAATTGGCGAAATATGAATCAAACAGAACACCTCAATCACCGCCTTCCGCTTTCCAGGCAATCTCTCGGCTCGGCTGAGGATCAGGCAGTTTGCGAGTAATCACTGCCGCCGCTAACACTAAAATGGTCGAAACCCACAAACAGCCTACTAACCCATAAAACTGATACACCAACCCAGATAACACCGTCCCCGCTAGTCGCCCCCCCGAATTTGCCATGTAGTAAAAGCCAACATTTAACGCTACTTTGTCATCATCGGTGAATGCTAGAACTAAATAAGAATGAACAGCAGAGTTAAACGCAAAGACAACGCCAAACAAAAGCAGCCCACCCACGATCGCGACATTTGCCGAAACTCCCGATTGCAGAGAAATCGCGATCGCTGCCGGAACCACAGTAAGCACTGATGTCCAAAATTGAACTGTCTTTGACTGAGGCGGACGACTCGATCCAAATCGTCGAATTAGCGTCGGAGCAAGGGATTGAATAATGCCATAGCCAATCACCCAACAGGCGAGAAAGCCGCCAACTTGATAGAACGACCACCCCAAAACGCTCCGCAAAAAGACAGGCAATCCGACGACAAACCAGACATCTCTAGAGCCAAACAAAAAGAATCGCGCCGCAGACAAAATGTTGATCTCACGGCTCTTAGAAAAGAGTTGAGTAAACTTAACTTTTGCCTTAATTTTGCCCATTCCCTTCGGCAGAAACAAGCCCGTAAACAACAATAGGGACAAGCCTCCTGCCATAATCCACAAGGAATTAACGAAACCAAACAATCCTAGTAGGGCACTGCCCACAAAAAAACCGGCTCCTTTAAGCGCATTCTTAGAACCTGTCAGAATCGCAACCCACTTAAACAAAGCAGACTGAGCATCCTGCGGTACAACTAATCGAATGGCACTTTTGGTACTCATTTTGGTCAAGTCTTTAGCAATGCCTGAAAATGCTTGAGCCACCATCACATATAGCACCGCCAACCATTGCGCCCAGCCAGGATTAAGAAAGGACAACAACACCAGAGAAAAGATTTGTAGCCCAATCCCCGTATAGAGTGTCACCTTTAGCCCCAACTGAGACCCAATCCAGCCGCCCAAGAAGTTTGTAACCACTCCAAAGACTTCGTAAAACAGAAACAGCGAGGCAATCTGAATCGGGGTATAGCCAATGTTATTAAAGTAGAGCAGTACCAACAGCCGCAGGGCCCCATCAGTAATCGTGAAGCCCCAATAGGTCAGGGTGACGAGAATGTAGTGCTTGAAGTTGGCACGAGACGCGGTAGAAGTTGCCATGAGAGGTGAGGAAGTAGGAGTGCTGAATGGTCAGTGAAAGACGAAACTCGAACCTATTTCAAGCTGATTGCAACTTTTCTCGCAAGCTCTACCATGCGATTGGAGTAGCCCCATTCGTTGTCATACCAAGCGAGAATTTTTACCTGAGTTTGATTAACCACCATTGTGGAAAGAGCATCAATAATTGAGGAACGGGGATCATCTTTGTAATCGATCGACACCAAGGGCCGTTCTTCATAGCCCAAAATGCCACTTAGTGAACCCTCAGCCGCTGTTTTTAGCAATTGATTGACTTCTTCAACGCTGGTCGATCGCACGACTTCAAACACACAGTCTGTCAGCGATGCATTGAGCAATGGAACTCTGACCGCTAAACCATTGAGCTTGCCGTTTAATTCGGGATAGATGAGTCCGATCGCGGTTGCTGACCCGGTTGTAGTAAGAATCAGCGATAAGCTGGTAGCCCGCGCCCGGCGCAAATCTTTGTGGGGAGCATCGACGATCGTTTGGGTATTGGTGTTGTCGTGGATTGTCGTAATTACCCCATGCTTGATCCCCAACCCTTCATGAATCACTTTTACGATCGGGGCCAGGCAGTTTGTAGTACAGGATGCTGCGGTGAGGAGGTGGTGTTCGCTGGGCTGATAGAGGTGATCATTGATGCCCATCACAATGTTGAGCGCCCCTTGTTTGACGGGAGCCGCTACAATCACTTTCTTAACCCCGCGCTTAAAGTAGGGATCGAGGGTTTCAGCAGTGCGAAACTTACCAGAACATTCCAAGACAATATCTACGCCGTAATCTTCCCAGGGCACCTCGCCGGGTTTGGCATGTTCGCTGAAGGTGAGAGCTGTTTTGTCAATGAGAATGCGATCGTCACCCGCTTCTACTTCTGGGGCCCAGCGCCCGTGTACAGAATCAAATTTGAGCAGATGGGCTGCTGTTTCTGCCCCGCCTTTTACCTCGTTGATATGGACAAACTCTATCTCTGGCCAGCCCCAAGCGGCTCGTAAATCCAATCGGCCAATTCTGCCAAACCCATTGATTCCAATTCGCACGGTCATAGAGGTTACCTGATAAACTGTCTCTATATTTCAAGTTAATTTAGTATATTCCTTTAGTTCAATCATCTCAATGCTTATTTCAATAACTTTTGAGAAATCTCAAATCTAAAAAATTTGATTAATCCTGAATCCTGAATCAAACACAGCTTAATTGTTCACGATCGCAACAGGAAAATAGAGCGATCGTGAACGCTAACTGCTTAAAAAACGTCAACTCAATGGAGTTCTTTCGCTTACGTTGCCCCGATCTTCTGTCCTCCAAGCTGCCGATTCTGGGGGGCTTTCAGACAAAATAGATTTTAATTTTCAGGGCTGACGGACTAGAGAACGAGGGGGAGACTCATCGAATTCACGTTAAAAACTGGCTTGCTTCCGCAGTAGTTCTCCGATCGTCAAATCTGGCTGCGGAACCCCTTCAAACACCGTTCCAACTTTGAGTCGGTAGAAGTGAAGTTCGCTGAGGCGATACCCTTCATCCGGCAGGGGAATGTATTGTGCCACTTCCGAAACTCGCTTTGCATTGCGAATATAGTAGAGAACAAATTCCTGAAGTTCTGGTTTTCGCTGCGCTGCCTCCGCATTTACATAGATAAACAAGGGACGTGAAAATGGGCGGTAGGTTGCTTTTTCGACCGCTTCTCGCGACGGAGCAACGGCTCCCTGACCCTTGCCATAATCGATCGCTAAAGCTTTTAACTGATTTTGCTTGTCTTCGTAATAAGAAAATCCAAAATAGCCGAGCGCATTCGGGTCTTTGCTCACGCCTGCCACAAGTTCGTTATCGTCTTCGCTGGATGTGTAGTCAGTGCGGCTCTCTTTGGGGTTTCCGTGGGTAACTTCGTTAAAGTAGTCAAACGTTCCCGAATCTTTGCCCGCGCCGTATAGTTTGAGAGGGCGGTCGGGATAGGACGCTCGAATTTGTTTCCAGTTGGTGATTTTGCCCTGTGCATCGGATTCCCAAATTTTGTTTAACTCTGCGATCGTGATGTCCTGTGCCCAGGTATTTTGGGGATTCACAGCGATCGTCAAAGCATCAAACGCTACAGGAAGCTCAATATATCGCACTCCTTTTTGGTTGCAGGCTTCCATTTCCTCTTTCAAAATCGGACGAGAGGCGTTGCTGATATCGATTTCTCCTGCACAAAACTTTCTAAAACCGCCTGTTGTTCCAGAAAATTTAACGTCGATCGCGATACTGTTTTCTTTGGACTTTTTGTAGTCTTTGGCGATCGCGTCACTAATCGGAAAGACCGTACTCGATCCGTCAATCTGAATGCTTTGGGCACTTGGGATAGCCGAGTTAGCAACCTCTGTCGGAGTCGTCTGCGTTTGACTAGAATTGGCTGCTGGGTTTGAAGGGCTACAACCAATTAATCCGGAGACCGCCACGACACATAAACTCAAAAGCGTTCTGTTTGGAAGTGATAAGTTGATGATCATAAAAATTTCACTTTCAAGTGCCCTGGTGAAGAACTCCTTGATCGTTTCAAATAAACTTGATTGTTTCAAGTCTGCTGCAACACATATTTGATGACAAAATGTAAACAAAAAAAGTAAACTAACCGTCGTCTCGACAAACACGAGCGGGAAGGATCGGGCTGAAGCGACGAAATTCTGCCAGATATTGCTCTAAGACAACAAACTGCGACAGATTTAAGCTGTAATAAATCCAGCGTCCTTCTTGACGAGCCTGCACTAGCTGCGCCTCCTTCAAAACTTTGAGATGAAACGATAGTTTAGATTGAGTCACCTCTAAGCTTTCACAAAGGTCACAGACGCAAAGCTCTTGTTCTCGCAGCAACTCGATGACTCTGACGCGCAACGGTTCTGAAAGCGCATGAAACCCAGAAATGACTAAAGCCGAAGGCAGAGACGACGTTTTTTGCATCAAATTTTCTTGTATTG
>NZ_JBJPHU010000033.1:0-70166 GCF_052939515.1 Phormidesmis sp. 146-33 | reverse complement strand
TGAAATGACCTCAAACCCAGGAGTAGTCTCGCTTGTAAATTCTCGGAAAGGTCTATTGTTTCCAGTAAGCTTTGTACAATTTGCATACAGCTATCGATTTGGTGCGTCTTTTTTCTGATCAGCACCCTAAGGGATCGATAGCTTTCTTGTCCATCCCCTCAACTAAAAACTGTCCGAACCATTGCACCAAGGGAGCTTTTGGCTAAGTAAGTACTACGGATTGAGGAATGTAGCTATTTGCCTCATAGCCCAAAAATTCAAGGCAGCACCGAGGCGATTTTGAGGTGTATTTACTTTGCCTCTAGTGAAATTTCCTGCAAGATTTGAGTAACCTCGTCTTCTGAATAGTTATGCCTTGCCAAAACCTTTGCAGTCGAAGCTAGCACTTGATTGGTAAACAATTGACTCAGATCCTGACGCAAACATTTGCCAACATAGAGCTTGATTAAGGCTTCTAATGACATATCTCGCTGTGCTGCTACCTTTCTAAGCGATGCCAGCGTATCTTTCGGGATTTGGATAGAAACTGCTTCAGAATCGCGCGGATGCACCCGCAACACCAAATCTTCTTCTGATACTAGGTTTTCATCAAGACTGCTCATATAACCTCCGCTCAATACGAGTGGCAACACGGGCTGAGATCATTCTAATTCTTTTCCCCCGCTCAAGATGAATCACAAGCAGGAGCCGTTCAGCCAGAGAATATCCTAAAGCAAATTCTCGTTCCTCAGACTTTGCTGATGCATCACCAACGACGTGAAAGGGATCGAGGAAAACCTCTGCCGCCTCCTCAAAGGTTACTCCATGCTTCTCAAAATTGCGTTGGGCTTTGGTTTCATTCCACTCAAACTCAAACCCCTCCAGGCGATACGTAATGTTCATGCCTCAATTCTCTCTGTTCCCACCAACCAGCCGTTGCTTCCACTCGCTCTCCCATAACAATACAGCGAATCAAACGGCGATCGCTGTTCCAGAATCCACTCCACGAGGCGATCGCGGCTTACCCCTCTCCTTCCAAAATGCTGCTGATGTCTTGTGTGGCGTACAGAATTCTCACAACTTCGATCGCATCATCCCGTTCAAAGTAAAAAACCAGGTATTTCCTGAAATCCTTCACTGCCCATTTCCGTAATCCTTGTAAGCGAGGATCTTCGACGGAGTAAAGACTGCCTATTCCTGGCATTCTGGCAAGTTGGGCGATCGTAGATCTTGCCGAGTCAAAGAATTTCAAGGCTGCTTCAAAGTTATTCTCAGCAATGTAGGCAAAGTGATCGTCTAAATCCTGGCTTGCCTTCGGTCTGATGATATTTCGCTTGGTCATGCATCCGACTGTTGAAAACGTTCAACTAATTGAGTACGCTTTTGTTCCCACCAATCATCCGTCGTCTCCACTGGCTCCCCGCTCTCTAGACCCTCAAGCAATAAGGATTCAATTTGCTCTTGCTGGGTGATACGCTTTTGCTCCCGCAAAATTAGATGATAGACGTACTCATTGGTGGAGTTGAAGCCTGCGGCGATTGCTTGCTCCTCTACAAAAGTTTGAACCTGGTCTGGAAGAGAGATGTTCATCATTCACTAACAACCTCAAACCGTGGATTTTCTGCTTTTAGAATAGCTAAAAACACGGCTCGACTCGGCTCAGAAGTGATCAATCAAAAAATGATTCGACTGCTCGCACTGGCAAAAGAAACCAGTCAGCCTTTGGTCGCTCCTTGTTCTAACGACGATCGCCTCGAAATTAACAACGTGAATTCGATGGAGTTTTTTCGCTTCGTTATTGAGCGCTTCGCTCCCTAAATCCCCCATTCTGAGGAACCTTGAATCAGCACAATTTCTTCGAACTCTGGAATTTCTTTGGTCAAAGTCCCCCAATTTTGGGGGATTTAGGGGGCTGAAGGCGATTCTAACGAAGCGAGTCCCTCTTATCGAATTCACGTTAAAGCAAATTCAAAGTTGAGTGGGGCAAGGAGCGAGACAAACTTCTTGCCTGTTCGTTCTTTAAACCGCTTGAGCGGACGGCCAACACGATCGCGAATTGCTCACCGCTAACAGCAAACAGCCAACAGCTAAAAGCTACAATGAAGTGTCTAGAGGCAGCTTTACAAAGATTTACTACGAGAACATGCAACCTACTGATCCGAGCAAATTTACTGACAAAGCATGGGAGGCGATCGTCCAGGCACAGGATGTAGTTCGTCGTTATCAACACCAAAATCTAGAAGTCGAACATCTAATCACCAGCTTGCTCGAACAAAAAGACGGTCTGGCTAACAAAATTTTGACCAAAGCAGGCATAGAAGTGCAGCGGTTTGGTCAGCAGATCGAAGACTTCACCAAACGTCAGCCCAGAGTCGGCAGTAGTGAACAGCTTTTTTTGGGGCGCTATCTCGATACGATGCTCGATCGCTCCGAAGCTGCCCGCAATACCTGGCAAGACGAATTCATCTCAGTCGAACATTTCCTGATCGGATTTGCCAACGATCCCCGATTGGGAGTGCGGCTATTTCGAGGCTTTAACCTGGACACAGCCAGACTCGAAGCGGCGATCAAGGACGTTAGAGGCAGTCAGAAAGTCACCGATCAAAGTCCCGAATCTCGCTATGCGGCCCTGGAGAAATTTGGGCAAGACCTGACCGAGAAAGCTAAAGCAGGCAAGATCGATCCTGTGATTGGTCGCGATGAAGAAATTCGCCGGGTGATTCAAGTCTTGTCTCGGCGCACCAAAAATAATCCCGTACTGATTGGCGAACCGGGCGTAGGGAAGACAGCGATCGCCGAAGGATTAGCCCAACGCATCATTCACGGAGACGTGCCCGAATCGCTCAAAAATCGCATTCTCATCTCGCTGGATATGGGATCGCTGATTGCAGGCGCAAAATATCGCGGCGAATTTGAAGATCGGCTGCGATCGGTGCTCAAAGAAGTGATCAACTCTGACGGGCAAATCGTCTTATTTATTGACGAACTGCATACCGTTGTCGGAGCCGGAGCCACTCAGGGCAACATGGACGCAGGCAACCTGCTCAAACCCATGCTGGCACGGGGTGAACTGCGCTGTATCGGAGCCACCACACTGGACGAATATCGCAAACACATCGAAAAAGATGCCGCCTTAGAGCGTCGATTTCAGCAGGTGTTAGTCGAAGAACCCACCGTCGAAAACACGATCTCGATTCTGCGCGGACTCAAGGGCCGCTACGAAGTTCACCATAAAGTGACGATTACTGATTCGGCTCTGGTCGCCGCCGCTACGCTGTCTTATCGCTACATTGCCGATCGTTTCCTCCCCGACAAAGCGATCGATCTGGTAGACGAAGCGGCCGCCAAACTCAAGATGGAAATCACCTCCAAACCTGCGCCATTAGAAGCGATCGAGCGTCGCCTTCAACAGCTAGAAATGGAGAAAATTTCCCTCGAAACTGAAAGCAAGCGCACCAACATTGCCGCCAACTTTAGCGCCTCGGCCCGCGATCGCTTAGAGCGAGTCAACCAGGAAATCAAAGAGTTATCCGATAAGCAGAGTACTCTCAACTCCAACTGGCAAAAAGAAAAAGATTTGCTGGATGCGGTCAACGCGCTGAAAGCCGAGGAAGAAGACCTGGGTCGTCAAATCGACAAAGCGCAGCGAGAAACCAACCTCGAAAAAGCAGCCGAGTTGCAATACGGACGCTTGCCCAAACTATTGAGCGAACTCGAAGAAAAAGAAGCTCACCTGGCCGCGATGCAGTCTGGAGGCGGGGCACTCTTGCGCGAACAAGTCACCGAATCTGACATCGCCGAAATCGTCGCCAAATGGACAGGCATTCCCGTCAATCGCCTCATGGAGTCAGAGCGCCAAAAACTACTGACCCTAGAAAGCCACCTGCACCAGCGAGTCATTGGACAACAAGACGCGGTAGAAGCGGTTTCAGCCGCCATTCGTCGAGCGCGCTCGGGCATGAAAGATCCGGGTCGTCCGATCGGTTCCTTTTTGTTTATGGGGCCGACTGGCGTAGGCAAAACTGAACTGGCGAAAGCTCTGGCGCAGTTTCTCTTTGACGCTGACGATGCAATGGTGCGCCTCGACATGTCGGAATATATGGACAAAAGCTCGGTCATGCGCGTGATTGGGGCGCCTCCAGGCTATATTGGCTACGAAGAAGGCGGCCAGCTTGCCGAAGCGATTCGTCGCAAACCCTACTCGGTGGTGCTGTTGGATGAGGTCGAAAAAGCTCACCCTGACGTATTCAACATTTTGCTGCAAGTGTTGGATGACGGACGAATCACCGACTCTCAAGGGAGAACGATCGACTTTAGCAATACCGTCGTCGTCATGACCAGCAACATTGGCAGCGAACACATTCTGGATATTTCTGGCGACGATTCCAAATATGAGGAAATGCAAACGCGGGTGATGAATGCGCTGCAAAAGCACTTTCGTCCAGAGTTTCTCAACCGCATTGACGATACGATTCTCTTCCATCCGCTGAGTCGGACTGAGTTGGGTCAGATCGTTGTTCTCCAACTGCGGCGCATTCAAGGCATGTTGTCTGACCAAAAAATTGCGCTGGAAATCACGGAACCTGCCCGAAACTATATTGCGGATGCGGGCTACGACCCGACCTATGGAGCGCGTCCCCTCAAACGGGCCATTCAGCGTCAGATCCAAAACCCGATCGCCACCAAGCTGCTAGAAAACGCCTTTGTCGAAGGAGATACGATCGTGATTGACTTTGCAGACGATGCCCTGACCTTCACTAAAAAATCGTCTGCTTGATGCGGATTCAGTATCGGTCTTGGGGCCCGTCGATCAAGGTTTAAATAAATTTCTCATAAAGGGCATTTTTTCAGACGAGAGAAGCTTTAACGATTCGTTTGCGACAAAATCTTCTCCTTTTGGGGGATGCTCTTGAGAATAATCTAAATATTTGTTAAGTTTCTTAAAGAGTCCATTTGCGGCCCTTTGCGGGTAGCTCAAAGAGATCGTTCACCTTATTCTTGTTTGGGCATCCATCATGTCTCAGTCGTCTCGTTTGAAAATTCGCCCCTCGCCCGACGTTGAACAGGTGCTGACATCGCTCACATCGGAGACTGCGGATCTAAAAAGCCAACTGCAAGGTCAAGACAAGTTAGTCAAGGCTCTAGAGCGGCGAGTTGCCCGATCGCTCGACTCGATTCAATCCCATTTGGGACAACTCGACCAGTCTTTTCACAATGACCCCAACTGGCAAAAAACCTTATCGTCAATGGCGGGTGAGCTTCATCAATTAGGCGATCTGCTGTCCGATGCGACTTTGCTGCAAAAAATAGAAGCCGGAAAAGTGACAGTGCAGCTAGAAGCGATCGACCTGCACTTATTATTAGATTCTTTAACTCGACATTTATTGGTCGGGCGATCGGGCGTGGCACCTCGTCTGATTTGCAAAATTCCAACTCAATTACCGTTAGTTCTCGCTGATCCTGAACATACAGAAGCGATACTGATGGATCTTTTGGGACGAGCGCTCAAGTATTCTCAACCTGATTCGACGATTAGTTTAGAAGTCAGTTGCTCTGAGTTGTGGACTGCGATCGAGATTGTCGCCGAGCGATTTGCTCCGGTTGGTCAGCAAGATTTTGCCCCAGAAGTTGCCCTTTGCTGCAAGCGAGTCGAGATGCAAAACGGACAAGTTAGCTGTCGAGTGCGATCGGCTAGCTCCACCTCCGTTGCTATCAACCTACCAGTCTCCAACTCAGCACAGCACTGACCACAAAAGAACTTTGGATTTTTGAGTCTAAAGTCCAAGGTCTTTACAGCCTTCGTAGCGCTAATTTAGCTCGATAAGACAGAAGCCTCACGTCCATAATCTCTGATTTGGCGTGAGATGAATGGCGCGTAAATTGCGGTGCGATATCTGAACAATGTCCAACGAGAGAAGATATCAGCACGGCAATTTACAAACTCCTATGCAAGAGGTTAGACTGTCTGGGTTGGTAAAGCCGCCATCCCGAATGCCTGCAACCACTAGAACCAGCATAGTCGGGGAATGTCCTAACCCAAGAGTACGAGACTCAACAAACTGGGCGGAGTGACGCGAGTCGGGAAGCTGAAAAGCCTACCGCATCAAAACAAACAATTAATACTCTGCGGTGGGTCATCACGTGGAGTCTAAATAACGCTCGTGGAGGCGATAGGGGTTGCCCAGCCGTTGAACCGAGTAGCCGAAAGGAAGCCCACACCACAATCTTTGATTTGGCGTGTGGTAGGCAGGCTAGTAGGATATGTCACAGCATTGGTATTCTTGAGTCGTTTCCCTACTTTGCAATGCCTGAAATACACTTCACTTTTGGTAGAGCCAAGAGAGGAAGTCATCGATCGCACGATTGGCGGAGAATTCACCGAGACATTACATCGATCGTCACACGGTTCTTAAAGTCTTTATGTAAATCGAGCCATGTTTGAGTAGACATTTGACTCAATTTATATGCTCAAAATATTCCTGGGAGTTTCCGCGATCGCAGCCGTTGCCCTACTCCCCTTTCAAGCCTCTGCCAAACAGCCTGATTATGACTGCTACATGCAGACAAACTCCAAACAAATTATTGATTTGACACGATCGGTGTGTGGGTTTAATGCCGAAAAAGCTTCAAAAGCGGTCAAACAAGACGCTGCTTATCTCGCTGACATTAGAAAAATGATGAAAGGTCAAGCCGATCCTACGCTGATTGCAATGGTAGAAACCAATCCATCCTTATTTCTTGAGGCTGCAACTACCTACTGTGAAGCGCGACAGTCTGGTATCTCAGAAGGACAGTTTATGGAACGTCAATACATGCAGGCGTATGAGTCTCTGGAAGCCTATTCTCCCGCTGGTGCAAATCGACAAGAATATGAGCAGAGCCAGCAACAATTTCAACTCAAACTGGTTTCTCTCTCGATCGCAACCTCATTAGCCCCTAAGCACTACTGTCCTCAAGTCGCCTCTCGCTCCATCCGTTAGTTTGTTGATCACAAAATCAGGGACACGACCGTTCACCAACTTGTTAAAGTCAGACCTAACGAAACGTCAGTTCGATGAACGCTTCGCTTCGCTTTTAGATCCAGGAACGCCCCCTAAATCCCCCACGAGTGAGGGACTTTGAACCAGAATTCCTCTCTTAAAGTCCCCCAAAACTGGAGAGTTGGGGGGCAGAAGCGGTGAACAACGAAGCGAAAAAACTCTCATCGAATTCACGTTAACGAAGTACCCGAAAAACAGCTAATTCATCCCGAATACTTTTCCCGTCGGGGATTGAATTGATTTACACTGAATACCGTTTCAAGAATTGTCTGTCAGACAAGCTGCAAAGCGGGACTTCGGCACTATGGCTCCTTCTGTACCAATCAAGGCATCGCGCCGTAAGAATCTGTGGTTTGAACGACTGATGGCGATCATAGCCACGACTAATCTAGCTCTAGTTGCGTTTGATCTCTCCTATGTTCCGTGGCGCGATTTTTGGTTTCGGCGGGTTCCGGTGGTGACTCAGTGGTACGACCCAATTAAAGGAATTGAGCCTCACCGAGATACCGTTGCCTATCTTGAAAATGTCGATGCATTAGAGCAAGCGTTATCACAAGGAGGATTGCAGAGCGATCAAGGTCAACAACGTCTGAGAGAATTGCGCGATCGCAGTAACGACATCATTCAAAATAACCCTTTTCAAGCGGCCAACAAAAGCGGCACGTTTGAGAAAATCAAAAATCGAATGCGAGAGCAGGTTTTTAACCAACGTCGGGGTGAATCTTCTCGCAAAGCCTTTGAGACGTTTTGGAGCGTCGATTTTTTGACTCAAAGAGGCGTTGCTAACGAACTGCAATTCTTTGATCGCGAGATTCGTCCCTTGATGGCGGTCAACTACTACCGAACGATCGGCGAAAATGGCGACTACACCGAGCGGTTTTGGATCATTGATGCGCCGTTTGTCATTCTGTTTGGGCTGGAGTTTTTGGCGCGATCGTTCTATCTCAGCCGCAAGTATCGAAGTCTGAGTTGGCTAGATGCGATGCTCTGGCGCTGGTATGACGTGTTTTTGCTGATTCCGTTTTGGCGCTGGCTGCGGGTGATTCCGGTGGCAATGCGTCTCGAACAGGCAGGTCTGGTCAGTTGGGAGCGAATTCGCACACAGGCAAGTCAGGGTTTTATCGCCAACATTTCGGAAGAACTGGCCGAAGTTGTGGTCGTACAGGTGATCGATCGCATTCAGGTGTCGATCGCGCGCGGGGAATTTGCTCGATGGGTAGCTCAAACCGCGTCTCGTCCCTATGTTGACCTCAATCAGCGCGACGAAATTCAAGAACTCACCAGCCACATTCTCAAACTGACTGTTTACAACGTGTTGCCCAAAGTCAAACCCGAACTAGAAGCGCTCCTGCGTCACAATGTAGAAGCCATTCTCAGTCAATCACCTGCCTATCAAGCCCTAAAAATGGTGCCTCTAGTGGGAGAGGTGCCCAAGCAGATCAACGATCGCCTGGTTACAGAAGTCACCGAAGGAGCCTATGGCGCGATCGTTACAGCGCTAGAAGATAAAGCAGGTGCCGACTTGTTGAATCGGTTAGTTAAAAAGTTTGGTGAAACCCTCGTCTCAGAAGTGAGAGATCAGCGATCGCTTCAAGAACTCCAGTCTTTGGCGACAGATTTGCTTGAAGAAATCAAAGTCAACTATGTCAAGCGAGTTTCGGCAGAAGATATCGAAGGATTTTTGGAAGAGGCTCGCCAGATTCGCAAGATTCAACGATAGCCATTTCAGGTAGGCTGTCCCCTATGACCATCGCTAAATCCCCCACGAGCGAGGGACTTTTGTTCGCTACGTCTATTGCTTCACGGTTTGAAGAACCGATCGGTCTCTCTGCCTGGTTAAACCATTCCTCTTTCAGCAACGCCCATTTCCTGACGAGCCTCTTAGCTACAGTCTTTTAGCTGCTGTGCGGGTCAATCAACTTCCTTCGTCCACAAATTCGTGATCGCCCGGAACCTTGTGCTGAAATAATGAGGCTGGGTAGATTGGTCAAACTTTGAAACACTGCCGATCTGACTCCACGAACTGATCCGTTTTGTCTGGACTGACCCATGAAGCTTCGTTCATTTTTCTATCTGCTGGGAACGATCGCCGCTGGCTTGCTGTTGACGGGTACGATCGGCTTTGTCTGGCTATTTGCTCAAAGTCCGCTAGGGTTGCTCAAAGGCGGCCCAGAAGCTACGCCGTCGGCTGTGATCTTTGTGCCCAAGCAGGCTCCTGTGATGGCCTCGTTGATGGTCAACCCCGATCGCTTAGAATCCCTTCGGCTCTTAACCGCAAAACCGCAAGACCGCAAGCAGGCGAGATCGGAGTGGAACCAGTTTCAGCAAAGCATTCTGGGTACGTCTGGCTTGGACTACTCGCAAGACATCAAACCCTGGCTAGGCAACGAGATCACGCTGGCTGTGACGACATTAGACAGCGATCGCGACCCCGACAACGGACAACAACCCGGATACTTACTCGCCGTCACCACCAAAGATGCCGAACGATCGCGCGAATTTCTGCAAATCCTCTGGCAAAAACGAGCGATCGCTGGCACAGAGCTAGTCTTTGAGCAATACAAAGGCACCAAGCTAATTTACAGTCGCGATTCAGAAGCAGCCCAACAAACCCTCCCAAAAACCTCCAACAGTCAAAAAAATTCTCCTCACGCCTCACCCCTCACGCCTCACCCCTCTTTTGCCAGCGCCGTTGTCGGAAACCGCTTTGTTTTGTTTGCCAATCGTCCTAAAGTGCTGCGGGATGCGATCAATAACGTTCAGGCGATCGAGCTAGGGTTGGGCAGTTCGGCAGACTATCAGAAAGCGATCGCTCATCTCAAACAAGGCAGAATCGGCATCGCTTTTTTAAATTTTCCTCAGTTGTCTAGCTGGGCTGGCAAACCAGTCGCCGAGGATATTGTCGGATATGAAAGTCTAGCGATCGCGCTGGGAGTCGATCGTCAAGGCTTGATCGCAGAAACCGCGTTGCAAACTGATGGACAGGACGCTCATTCTGCGGCACTTTCTCAACCTGTGGGCGCACTCCAATATATTCCAGACAGTCCGCTCTCAGCCTCTGGCACCGATTTAGCGCAACTGTGGGCCGACCTGTCGCAGGGCGTTTCTAGCTATCCTGATCTGGCAAAATGGATCAATCAGCCGATCGACACGCTCCAACAACAGTGGAAATTGAACTTACCAGAAGATATTTTTAGCTGGGTTAAGGGCGAATATGCGCTGGGATTGGTGCCTGGAGGAGTGAGGAGTGAGGAAGAGAGGCGTGAGGAAGAGAGAGGGCTGAATTGGGTGTTTGTGGCAGATAAGTCTACTGAGAAGGCAGCAGGAGCGATCGATCATCTAGACGATATTGTTAAGCAGCAGGGTGTGAGCGTTGGGTCACTGCAACTGGGCAATCAGACGGTTAACGTTTGGACTCGGCTTTCTACATCAGATTTGACCAAACCAGGACAGAAGGCCGTCGAAGCTAAAGTGACTGGAGTCCATGTCGCTGTCGGTAACTACGAGATTTTTGCCCCATCGGTCGAAGTGCTGAGTGACCTGCTCAAAGCTCCAAAAAATCCCATTACTCGAACCAAAAAATTTGGGGACGCGATCGCCCCCTTCTCAAAACCTAACAATGGCTATTTGTTTATCGATTGGGAGCAAGCGCAGCCAATTTTAGAAAATCGCTTCCCCTTGTTCAAAGTGGTAGAACTGGCAGGACAACCATTTTTAGAACATCTACGATCGCTCACCGTCAGCAGCTATGGCAGCGAATCAGGAATCCAAAGAGGCAGCATTTTTGTGAAGTTGGAGGGCTAGGGAACGACATTAGACCAGAGACACCACGCTGAATATGCTTCTTTGTTCATAGTCCAAGTCTATAGTCCAGAGTCTTTCTTACTCTCCCCCAACGTTAATGCCGCTTCCAAATACTTCTGCATTTTGAATGTTTGCACCCGTGAGAACTGCCCCAGAGGTGTTGGCGTTGTAGAGTCTTGCGTTAGCTAGATTTGCGTCCGTCATGATGGCGTAATCCAGGCTGGCATTGGTCATAAATGCATTCGTCAGATTCGCGTTCTTAAGGTTTGCACCTGTCAAATCTGCCCCCTCTAGATTGGCACCGCTTAGATTTGCACCCTGTAGGTTTGCGTTCCGCAGATCTGCACCCAAAAGATGTACACCGCTCAGGTTGACTCCTGCCAAATTGCACCCGGAACATTCACCCGTTTCGAGCAGTCTTCTCATTTGGTCAGGGTTTTCGGCTCTCGCAGGAAGTGCCACACAGATGGCTGTCAGCAAAGCAAAAATCCCGATCGTGTTGACTTTCATTTTCTTCATCCTCCAGAGTGTTCGGAGCGATTCAATCTTGCGTGTCTATCAAGGGTGGACTTGAATCTCTCAGTAGATCCAAGAGCTTTTACGTGAATTCCGCAAATTGGTCTCAAACCGATTCAGATAGTCATATTTAACTCAAAAATTTAGCGACAACCGTCGTCCGTAGAGAAGAACTCTGGTCAGTCAATGGGCTGATTTGGAAACCGATCTCTTCGAGTGACCCGTGAGAGGTCACTTTCAGTCGTAGCGGGGGCGATCAGTTCTTTCACTCCTCTCACAATTCTATTTTCGCAGTTTTGAGTGAAAGCAGATTAATGCGAATTAGAAGTTTACTAAGGGGGGAGCGATCGTCATTTCTACAAGCCGTTTCTAAACCTGCTAGAAAAACGCTCTACAGTCTTTTAATGTTAGTTAACATAAGTTAAACTGATTTAACATATTGAAGTTAGGAACCGACGATGACTGGATTTCTTCGTGGATTGTTTGGTGGCAAAGATAAATCTGACTCAGAACCAAAAGCAGAAACCCCCAAACCCGCAAAACAAAAACCAATTCCCGCTCCCAAAAACTCCAGTGCTTTCTTTCTAGACGCAAACGAGGCACAAACCTACGGCGACCTAGACTACATGCGGGCTTCCAAAAAGGTCAAACGTACTTTTCCTAAAACCGTCGATCAGCCCGATGAAATGGAGCTTGTTCAGGAAGTATCCGCCACCAAGCGCATCGTCGAAAACGGCAAACAAGTCACCGTACCCAACTCAGTCGTGATGCCCCAAAACGCTCAACAGCCTGTAATCGAAGTCAAAAAGGATGAAAGCGTCGATCGTCGCAAAGCTGACTCAAGCATGGATATGTTCCGCAACATGGCGCGAGATATTCGTAAGTAGAAGGGATGGGGATGAGGGATGAGTCAGGGTTTTGTGTAAAAAGTGAAGTTGTAGAGAGTAAAAGGGCGTTGCTGATTGGAGAGATGAATCTGTGGGAAGTGTCCATCTTTTCGCCCCCTAAATCCCCCAAAAATGGGGGACTTTGAACCTTGGGTTTCCCGCCGCTTTGGGGCAATTCATCCCCTGATTCAGCAACGCCAATAAAAGAACTTTGCGTCGATCGATCTGACATTACTTTTTTCATCTCTCCTCCCTCCTCCCTCCTTCCCTCCCTTTCCTGGTAGATTGAGCGAAGGTAGACTGCCAGGTGAGTTGATGAGTACACGACCTAAGATTATTGTTCTGGATGATGACCCGACGGGTTCCCAGACGGTTCATAGTTGTCTGTTGCTGATGCGGTGGGATGTTGAGACACTGCGGATTGGGCTGGCTGACGAGGCTCCAATTTTCTTTGTGTTGACTAACACTAGGGCGCTGACTCCAGATAGAGCAGCCTCCGTCACGAGAGAAGTTTGTCAAAATCTTAAGCAGGCGATCGCCCTCGAAAAGATTCAAGATTTTTTAGTCGTCAGTCGGTCTGATTCCACGCTGCGGGGACATTACCCGATCGAGACGGATGCGATCGCACAGGAGCTTGGCCCGTTTGATGCTCACTTTCTAGTTCCTGCCTTTCTTGAAGGGGGACGCACCACGCGAGACAGCATTCACTATCTGAAGGTCAACGGGGTCGATACGCCAGTTCACCAAACTGAGTTTGCTAAGGATTCCGTGTTTGGCTATCAGCATAGCTATTTGCCCGATTATGTCGAAGAAAAGACCAAGGGACAGATTCAAGCCGCGCAGGTAGAACGGTTTTTGCTGGCGGAGATTCGGTCTGGGGTGAGCGACCGCTTGCGGGTATCTCAAAGAGATCGTTTGCTGAATTTGCACCATAATCAGTGCTGTGTCGTCGATGCCGAAACTCAGGACGATTTAAATCGATTTGCAACGGATGTGTTGACGGCCGCCTCAACCGGAAAGCGGTTTTTGTTTCGCAGTGCAGCGAGTGTGTTGACTGCCCTGGCGCAATTACCCAAACAGCCGATCGCCCCTGACGAAATGGCTCGATACGTGCGGGCAGGCAAGCCGGGAGCGGTGATCGTTGGTTCTCACGTCAAAAAAACCACCGAGCAACTTCAAACCCTTCTACACACGCCGGGAACGGTGGGCATTGAGATTGAGGTATCTCAGCTATTAGACGCTGGCGATGCGCGTACTACGCTACTTAGCGACACGCTTGAAAAAGTTAACGACGCTCACAACGCAGATAAAACGCCCGTTATCTTCACTAGCCGCCAAGAACTCACCTTCGATAGTGTGCAAACTAGACTGGATTTTGGCGAAGCGGTTTCTGGATTATTGATGGATGTGTTGCGATCGCTCCCTTCTGATATTGGTTTTTTGATCAGCAAAGGGGGCATTACGTCCAATGACACGCTGAGTAAGGGCTTGGCGTTGAGAACTGCAAATCTGCTGGGTCAAGTATTAGCGGGAGTTTCAATGGTACGAACGCCTGCCGATCATCCCGATTTCCCTAATCTTCCCGTTGTGCTGTTTCCGGGCAATGTTGGAGACGCGATCGCTTTGGCAACAGTTTATCAACGCTTGAGTAAGCATGTTTGAGCGGGTTTGAGTTCTCTCGCCTCCTAGATCCCCCAATTCTGGGGGACTTTGACTAAGTTTGACTGATCAATTGGTTGCAGCTTATTTTCAACTTGGTATTAGTGATTCGTTCTTAGCCATTAATTGACGAGACTAACCACCGAATTTTCACAACTCAAATGGGATAGCTATCGGGTTGGCTGCGTCAAAAAAAAGTTGGATACGATCGCGCTCCTTCCAAGTTGCTCTCAGGGCTGAAGAGACTCCCAGCGTATGCAGACGGTGATACCACCCATAAGCAATGAAGTCGTCTAAGCGCTCGGTCACAGGTAAAAAGTTCATGCCATACATGCCCACCCGATCGCTACCCGGAACGATCGATTCGTTCTCAAACATGGGCAGATAAGGGCCCGTTACGGCATCGGAGACATACCAATACAACGTTGAGTTGGTGATGTAGCGAGAATTAACTTGACTTAGCCAACTTGGATTGAGATAGACCCGAAAGCAAGAAAAGAACAGATGATAGCGTCCATTTTTGAACAATACTTGTGGTCGCTCCATGTGGTAGAAGGGCCAATGGTCAGCGGTTTCTAAAGTTGGGGCAGAGACAGGCGGCAAGAGTTGATAAGGGCCGGCGATCGTATCACTGACGGCTAACCCCACACAGCCCTGAAAGTTGCCGGGAGTTTTGGCACTGGCACAAATAAACAAGTAATAGCGATCGTCCTGGGGGTCTTTGAACACATAAGGGTCGCGCCAGTGAACGTGTTGGGTTAAATTGCAGCGACCATACCAGGGATCTTGCTCAGTGGGAATCAATGGAAAATGGTCATGTTGACGCTGCCAATGAAGTCCGTCAGTGGAGGTGGCTAACGCGATCGCTTCATTTCGCAAGTCGGGCATTTCTTTGCCGCCTGCTGAATAAAACAGATAGAGAACGCCGTCTTCTTGGTAGGTGCAGCCCGCGCAGATGCGACCAGATTCCCAGGAGTGATTGGGGTTGGGTTTGAGGAGCGTCCCTAGATCGTGCCAGTTCTCTAAGTCCTCAGAGACCGCCCCACAGAGGTTGCTGACTGTCCACCAGGGCGTTTGGCCTTCGAGTCCGCGCAGGTAGTAGAGACGGTAGAGATTGCCCGTTTTGAGAA
Source organism: Phormidesmis sp. 146-33 (assembly GCF_052939515.1). Lineage (NCBI taxonomy): Bacteria > Bacillati > Cyanobacteriota > Cyanophyceae > Leptolyngbyales > Leptolyngbyaceae > Phormidesmis > Phormidesmis sp. 146-33. The sequence goes on along the minus strand of NZ_JBJPHU010000033.1, from coordinate 55,151 downwards.
TCCACGGGTCCCAGATCATGGGTTGTTTGGGACGGAGCGATCGTAAGAGTCCGGTCATCGCCTCGCCTAATTGAATCTGACTGCGCTCGATCAAACTAGCTTTGACCAATTCAGAAACGCCCGTGGGCAATGATTCAAGCTGGCTAAGAATTCGACGTTGGAAGGGTGACAGTTGCATGTCAATGTTTAGACAAAAGATTAGACAAAAAATTAGACAAAAGAGAGTAAGAGTGGTTGAGGAAAGCGATCGTAATTTAGCAAGAATTAGATCTTGGCTAATTTGATGAGGTGTGTTTGATATAGGTTATTCCCCCCGTTGTTCAAATCTTCTGCCCCCAAACTGCCAATTCTTTACCGTGTACACACAAGTCATAAATTGCTTCGTTTCAGTCGACTTCAGTCCCCTAAACCCCCCACCAGTGAGGGACTTTGAACCCCTGAGAAATTGCTTGAACTGTGAAAATCTTTCTATTTCAAAGTCCCCCAGAATGGGGGATTTAGGGGGCGAAGGATCTCGGCAATGATTGACCAATCCACTTGTGTGTACACGGTAGGCCAATTCTAGGGGACTTCATAACCAAAGTTTAATGTCTAATGTCCAGCGTCTATTGAACTAATGTCTAATGTCTTTCTCAAGCGAGTCCAAATTCCATTGCTGATAGATTTGTCCCGGTGTCTACTGTTTTCTCTAACTTAAAGCCGCATTCTTCAAACAGCGTTTTGAATTGTTGTCGTGTTCGCCAAGCGCCACCGGGGACGGAAACCATGATTTGCACTGCGAAAAGTCCGGGCATGATGCCGTCTGGAGCAGTTTTGGGGTCGTCGAGATCAGGAACAAACGCTTGCAGAAGAATGATCTTGCCGTGGGGAGGAAGTGCAGCCCGACAGTTTTTGAGAATCACACGAGCGTCGTCATCGTTCCAGGCAGAGATGAAGTACTTCATGACGATCGCATCCGCCCCCGTCGGGACTGCCTCAAACACATCACCAGAAACAATGTCGATCGTACCTTCAGCAACTCCCAATTTCTGCAAATAAGCAGGAGCCGTCGCCGTCACATAAGGGACATCAAACAACATCCCTTTGCAGCCAAAACGCTTGACGATATTGCCAATCAAACCGCCCTGACCGCCGCCCACATCCATAATTGTCGAGAAGCGATCGAAGTCATAAACCTCTAACAGTGCATCAACGGCATGGTCGGTCAAAAAGCTCATCGCATTCATAAACACATCGCCGCTCCGGGGGTCGTCCTGGCAGAAGTCATAGACTGATTTTTGGTTAGCCCGCTCAAAAGCGACTTCTCCTGTGTGCAGAGCGGCTTCAAGCTGATTCCAGGCATCCCATTGGGCAGGCTCGGTGATATGCATTGCAAAATGTCCGATCGACGGCCCGTGATTCGTGACTAATAGTGTCGAGGTTTCAGTCGGGGCAAAGATGCGATCGGGGCGTTCTTCTAATAGGTCTAAATGAGCGAGGGCTCGCAGGACAACATAGAGACGATCAACTTTGGTTACGGTTTTGTGAGCCAGCGTTTCGGCTGATTGTGCGCCTTCGTCGTGCAGTAGGTTGAAAATGCCCAGGCGCGTTGCAACATAAAGACATTGACTTTGCCAAAAGGCTTGAATCATGCCAAAGATTTTGCGTTTGGCTTCGGTGTTGGTGGGCGCGATCGACAAGGGGGTTGTTGTCATGAGTGTTGAGTGTTGTTGGACATTGAACATTAGCCATTAGACATTGGACACTGAACATTGGGTAATTTAACGCTGAAGGCTTTAGCTAGTCGCCTCCTAGTTCGACGAGTTTGCCAATGTTGAAGTCGATGCGAATCCAGCCAGCAGTCCGACGTAGATTGTCGAGGAGTAGTAAAGGAATTTGCCAGTGGTGAACCATGAGAAAGGGGAGCGGATCATCAGGCTCAAAAATGGCATCTTTGCCTTGTCGGATTGTTTGCCACCAGTGTTGGAGATCTGACAGCGATCCCTTGCGGGTATCTTGGAGCGATCGCACTTCATTGAGTCGCCAAACTTCGTGATAGATCCAGTAGGTCGGCTTGCTAGTTGGCAAGGGTTGCAACGGTTTTGTGAACGGTTTGTCGGTTAAGTAAGCATCCGCTACATCGCGATGGTTGTAGAACATGGTGATTGCAGAATGAGTCCGAGGATTGCACTCGATCGCATACACTTCACCCTCTTCAGATTGAATAAAGTCAAAGGATACCTGACCGTTGAGATTTTCTGCTTGAACAAACTTACTAACCCATTGGAGAATCTCTGGCTGATCGACCTGCTGATAGTTGACTTGAAAGGCTGAAGATTTACAACAACAATGCAGTCTTAGTTCACCATCTCGCACGGTGCTGTGGGTGCAATATTCCTGACCGCGAATGAATTCCTGCATGATCCAGGGCTTCTCGTCGCTAATGGGTAGACTGCGGACAAATGCCTCAGTTTCCTCGCGAGTGGGGCAAGGGAGCTTGGTCAAATCCAATCGGCGCACAGAATCGTAAGGAATGCTTTTGAGAATGTAGGGGCGCGTTTCACTCGAAAAATCAAAGTCAAGCACCTGTTGAGGATGGGTAATTAAGTAGGATTTGGGAACAGACAGCTCGATCGCTCTCGCTGCTTCCGCAAACGCAAACTTGTCATCCAACATTCGAGTCACATCCTGATCAAAGTGAAACACTTCACAGGAACCAGACAGCACTGACTTAGCCAACGAATCGTAGTAGCTCTGCACGGGACTACACACAGGAACATACACATCAATCTGTTCTTGTTTGACGATCGCCAAAAGCGCCTGAATATAGCTATCAGCATCTGGTTGTGGAGCCGGGATTGTATAGAAGCGATCGACAGCATTTGAGAACCGATGTCCTGTTAGCCAATACTTCTGTGTTTCTGCCAAAACAACGCGATGACCGACTTTGTGAAACGATCGGGCAAGTTGCAGCGCTTTGGTCATTTTGCCGCCCGTGATCAAAATCGTCTTGGGATCATCAGCTTGCACAACAGTAGAATCGCCGCGCAGCCAGTGACCAACCCACGCCCCCAACACCAGACTGAGATTAAAGGGAAGCGCGATCGTGAGCGCCATCAGCGTCAGTAAATTTTGCACGATCGCCCAAATGCGCCACCTAATAGAATTCACCATTGTCGAACTGTAGGAGAGGTTTCTGAACGTAGATTCGATGAAGTCTTTCCGCTGCGATGGTTAGGTTAGAAACGTCTCTCAAATTCTGACAAGTCAGGGACTTTGAACCCCTAAAATTGGCAGCTTGAGGCGCAGAAGCACTAAACACCAAAGCGAAAAAACTTCATCAAATAGACGTTCTGTTAGAGAGATGTTTTCTGGTTGATCTGTCTCAACATCAGGTCACTCGTCGAATTAGCGTCACGCCATCTCGCAATGGCAACAACACCTGCTCAACTCGCAAATCAGCCTGAGCCACTTGATTAAAGTGAGCGATCGCTGCTCCATTGGCGGAGGGATTCGATAGATAGGGTTGTCCTTGTAGCAGAGTGTTGTCAACGCAGATCAAGCCATCCGACGTGAGCAAACTAGAGTCGAGCAGCAGTTGGAAGTACTGAACATACTCCTTTTTGTCAGCGTCAATGAACACGAAATCGAACGATTCACCTGCCTTAGCTAACGTTTGTAATGTCTCTAGAGCGGGCGCGATCGCAATCTTAATTTTGTGGCCGTGAGGAGAGCGATCAAACAATTCCCTTGCCAGACCTGCAACATAGGAATCGACTTCACAAGCTAGTAGCGTTCCGTCAGGGGGAAGTGCCTCGGCCATTGCTAAAGCGGAATATCCGGTGAACATGCCAATGTCAAGAATGCGTCGCGCTCTGGTCATTGCGACAAACATCTTCAACGCTTGCCCCTCGACGTGCCCTGAGAGCATTTCTTGTTCGAGTTGACGTACGGTTTCACCCTCGCTAAATCGTTGGCTCCAGCGCTCGTTTTGGGTGCGTGTCGCGATCGCTGCCAGGTCGGACGATTCTACTGTAGTGCAAGCTTCTACATAGGGATCGAGTCCCGAAGCGAGTTGATAGGCCGTTTGTAAGTTAGCCATTAGATCAACCGGGAGATGGCATTGAGTCGCCTGAGTGACGATCGCTTCAAGCTGATCGACCAAAATCCCCATTGGAGTCACCGGACGCACCGGATCGCCTGCAATTCGTGAAATCGTGCCTGTCATGATGCACTCCCCACTAAGTCAGACTGGGTGCTGCCAATGTAAGCGTCTACCCCTGCGCCCTGACGCGGATAGGTCTGACACCGTTGTTTGTGTTGAGCAAGCGCGGCTTCAAGTTCTGGTCGGGTGAAGTCATTGACAAAAAAACAGTCTCCGATCGGGCGAGGCATGGCGGCTCGTTGCAACCCATCTCGTGTTTGAGTGATCGATTGAGTCGCATACCAGAGCAAATCGCCATCGAGTAAGGGATGATCGATCGCCAATCCCAAACGGCTCATCAGGGTGAGAATGCGATCGCGCTCCAGGTCAGAAATGTATCCCCGCTGGGCAGCGATCGTGGCAGACAGAGCCATGTCAATGTTGACGGCGTGACCATGCAGTAAAGGAACACTGGGCGCAAGTTCTAACGTCGGACTCCAGGTGTGACCGTAGGCAATGACGCGATCGAGCATCAGTTCATGCAGGTTAGGCGTTTCTAATTCCAACATGGTTTTGATCGATTCGTAGGTGATGCGATGGGCTGCTGCTTTCAGGGCTTCACTGCCACCTAGATAGCCAAAATGGGTACTTAATAACGCTTCGGCATGAGCATCGAGCAAATTGAAGACATCTGCATTGGCGACAACGGCGATTTTGACTAACTCTGCCATCCCGTTTCGCACCTGGTCGATCGGCAGCGTTTTGAGAAACGAGAAGTCGAGTAAGACTTGCTTGGGCGGGTGATAAGCTCCCAGACGGTTTTTGAGTTTGCCGTGATTGACTGCGACTTTGATCGCGACTCCGGCATCGATCAGCCCGATCAGCGTCGTCGGTACGCGAATAAAATTGGTGCTGCGGCGATAAGTGGCACAGGCAAAGCCAGCCACATCCAACACAAGTCCCCCTCCCACCACTAGCACAGGCTCTTTACGTACCAGACCAAAACTTGCAAAAGCATCAATGATCGCCTGCAATGTCTCCATTGTTTTGGCAGGTTCCTCGATCTGGATGGCAAAAATCGTCAAATCGATGCCGTAGTATCGAAAATATTCCTGCATTTGCAGACTGTAGAGCCGATTGACAGTGTGATCGACGACCGCCAGACAGCGCCCAAAACTTTGGTAGCTCTGAGCCAAAACCGCATTCTCAATCTCAAATACGCCCTCGACAAGCTGCAAATCAAATTCGATCTTTTCGTAGCCCTCCACATGAAAAACCGTATCCGTGGCAGTGCATTTCGCTTCAACAATACTCATGAGTTTTGATGGATTCAAACAAAAACTTGGGCAAAAACTGGAGGTGGAGTGCGATCGCAAGTCAGGTCAAACCCGTTTCTTTGCAAATAGCATTGCCACAAAAGATTGCGTAGATGCCAACCACATAAAACGCTGTACATTTCTTGCAATCACTATCCCTGCAATCATTAGTAGATATAAGTCAGAAAGGTTGTTTTTGGATTAGCAGCAGGTTAAATAACCCATTGATCCACACCGAGATCGTCTGAGCGATCGATATTTTTAGCTATCACTCAACGAGTTGCCAAAAACTTCATCACCACAAACACTGTCAGACGAATTGACTTCGCAAAGTGCCAGTAGATCACGAGTCCAAAGATTCCTGGGATTTGACGCATGAAAGACAGCCAGAAACTATTAGTACATTAGTCAGCAGATTTGCGGGGGGGCACATCCAAAAGGAATAGATCTCACACACTATAGAAAAAATTAATCTTTTTTACTCAACAAAGAATGAATTCTGGTCGGTTTCAAATTAGCCTGGCGGTTAAAAACGCAGCTAAAGAACAAAATCTGCGCAAATTTCCAAACCCCTGGATGAATCTAGGCTGTGAAGCTAACAGCACGCTAGCCTCAACGGCCGATCGCTCACGGCCAAAATGCTCTGCCCTCTAAATCCTCCATTCTGAGGAACTGTTCAGAGAGAAAGATTTCCAGAGCTTAAGGATCGTGAATTAACGTCAGTTCGATGAGAGTGACTCACTTCGTTTCAATCAGCTTCAGCCCCCTAAATCCCCCAATTTTGGGGGACTTTGAACGAGAGATCTTGTCCAAAAGTCCCCCAGAATTGGGGGGTTGGGGGGCAGAAGTGCTGAATAACGGAGCGGAAAAACTCCATCGAATTCACGTTGAATTAAACAACCTGTAATTCTCGCGGTTTCGCGTCGTTTGATTCGGCTTCTGTCCCCTCAATCCCCCAAATTTGGCGGACTTTGAACTGCGAAACTGCCTTAAATTCTAGAATGTCTGCTTTCTCAAAGTCCCCCAGACTGGGGGATTTAGGGGGCGAAGCAACCAGGCAATCATCGATTCTATTCCATTCTCATTCCTAAGCAATTTCTCAAGGGTTCAAAGTCCCTCAATTTTAGAGGATTTAGAGGGCAGAAGCCGATCGGAGTGAAATCAACTGTCTGACCAATGTCACCAACTCGATCGGGTCAACAGGCTTCGCCAAATGTTTCTGAAATCCTGCTTTTAGGATCTGACGCTCATTGGCTTCTCCCGCATAGGCAGACAGCGCGATCGCTAAAATTTGACGACTTGTTGGAAGATCGGAGCGAATCTGCTCGATCAGCCCATAGCCGTCCATGTCGGGCATTCCAATGTCGCTGATGATCACATTAAAGGTGTCCTGCTTGAGAGACTTAAGCGCTGCCCTGCCGGATGAAACGCTGGTGACGATCGCGCCTTCTTGCTCCAACACAAACTGGACTAGCTCACGCGCATCGGCTTCATCATCTACGACCAAAACGCGCAGACCTTGTAGTGACGTAAAGATTGCTCGATTGCAGACAGTCTGAATGGAAGACGCACCAGGAATGAGCGGTAGCCAAACGGTGAAGGTCGCCCCTAGCCCTTCGCCCTGACTGCTGACTTGGACGGTGCCGCCGTGAAGTTCGACGAGTTGACGAACGATCGCCAGCCCCAATCCCAGACCGCCAAACTGTCGAGTCGTCGAAGAATCGGCCTGCTGAAATCGCTCAAACACCTGAGATAAAAAGTCTGGACGAATGCCTTTACCCGTATCAATCACCTGAATCTGAGCCGTACTGTCTACCTGAGTGACCTGAATCTCGACTCGCCCGCTGTTGGGCGTAAACTTGACCGCATTGGTGAGTAGATTCCAAACGACTTGCTGTAAGCGCCCCGCGTCGCCCAATACGCTGAGAGTTGGCTCTAGTTGAGATTTTATGGCGATCGATTTAGCCTCCGCTGCCAACCGTACGGTCTCGATCGCCGCCTCAACCACGCTGGTCAAATTCACAGGTTCAGAAGCCAGGGTCAGCTTGCCGCGCAAAATTCGAGAGACATCAAGTAGATCGTCGATAAGCTGCGTTTGAAGTTTGGCATTGCGTTCGATCGTCGCCAAGGCCTGTTGTGTTTTGGCAGCATCACAGTTGCCTGTTTGCAGAATTTTAGCCCAGCCCAAAATCGGATTGAGCGGCGTACGAAGCTCGTGGGACAACACCGCTAAAAATTCGTCTTTGATGCGATTGGTACGAATTAATTCGGCTTCGATTTGTCGGCGTTTGGCTTCGACCTGTTTGCGCTCTGAGATGTCTCGACAGGTAATCACGCCCCCCGTCACTTCTTGACTCTGGTCAACCACCGGAAACCCACTAATACTGATCCAGCGTCCTTCTCTGGTCAGATCAGGGCGAACAAAGACCTCGACATCATTGACCGCTTCTCCTCGCATAGCCCGATATAGTGGAAGCTGCTCAGACGGAAAGAAAGTCTGTTGATCCGGCAAATATAGCCCATAGGTGTGTGACCAGTCTTCACAGAGGCGATCGTTAGAGAGCCGACCAAAAATGCGCTCTGCCGCCTGGTTAAATAGCACAAACTCTCCATTGGAATTGGCCAAAATCAAGCCATCTCCGATACTGTCGATGATCACTTGCAGGAGTCTGGTTTGTTCTTGTAGGGCGATTTCGGCGTGCTTACGATCGGTGATGTCGGTGTGGGTTCCGAGCATTCGTAAAGGGCGACCGTCAGCATCCCACGCGACGATTTTACCTAGAGACAAAATCCAGATCCAATCGCCAGACCGTTTGCGTTGTCGAAATTCTACGCGGTATTCGCTGCGATCGCCTGCAATGTAGTCTTCATACACGCGGCTAACTGGTTTCCAATCATCGGGGTGTAATCGATCGCGCCATTTTGCATTCGTTTCCTCAAACGTTTTGGGATCGTAGCCAAGCATTTGAGCATATTCGGGAGACACGATCGAGGCTCCGGTTTGTACATTTAAGTCATACCAGCCCTGGTTTGCAGCCGTTAGCACCAGACGTAATCGTTCTTCGCTCTCGCCCAAAGCCGCCTCAAATTGTTTGCGCTGAGTGATCTCTTCTACGACGATATTGACACCGACGACTCGACCCGTTGTGTCCCGCAGGGGAAACCAGTTTTCGTTCCAGGTGCGCTTAACGCCCGGTTGGGAAAAGGTTTCTCCGTTAATTTCTAGATCGAGCAGCGGTTCTCCCGTTTCAAAAATGTGACGAAAGAGCGACTCTGCGGCATCAGCTAAATCAGGGACAATCTCTCTGACGCTGCGCCCCAAATGCGCCTCTACAGAAAGTCCATTGATCTCGGCCAGCCTTGAATTGATGCGAACAAAGCGCAAGTCACAATCAAGAACTGCCAACCCGATCGGAGCCGTATTGTAAATCACCTCAATTTCTTCAAACTGTTCATGAAGTTTGGCTTCAGTCTCCTTGCGATCGGTGATGTTGCGAAAGTAAAGATTCAATCCCTCGCTGGTAGGATAGGCGTGAATTTCTAGCCACATTTGCAACGGCTCATACAGCACCTCAAACTCAACGGGAAGTCCAGTCGCAACGGCTTGACGATAATTTTGTTCGACGATCGTACCGGGTGACCAGTCCCACATTTCCCAGTGTGTTTTACCGATCATGTCTTGGGGTGACAGATTATTGAGTTTTGCGGTGGTGCGGTTGACGTAGGTGATGCGCCAGTCGTGATCGAGCGCTACAAAACAGTCGGTTGTGCTTTCGAGAATGTCGATCGCGCGTTTTGCGGACTGGTCTAATGCCTGACGCGCCAGATCCGCTTCTTGTCGGACTGCTTGTTCGCGCTGTAACAGGTCTTCAGCTTGGTGTCGCGCTTTGAGGTTGGTTAATGCCGCAGTTGTAAAGCCAGATAAATTGGTGAGAATGCGTTGATCTTCGAGATCAAAATGGCGATCGGGATCATGGGTGACTAGCCAGATCGTTCCTAATGCCTGCTGGTCTGCAATTAAAGGGATCAACAACGCCTCTGCGATCGGTGAACAGGGTTTCTGGGGATAACAAAAATAGCGTTCGGGATGGGTATATAGCTGTGGCTGTCCTGACTGCACGGTTGTTCCACACGGACTGAGAAAAGGCATGATGTCCCCTTCCCATGAGTCCAAACTGCCCGCCACTGTCACCCACCGAAAAACAGATTCCTCACCCAACGTTTCTAACAAACTTATGCCGACGGTATCCGCTTGACAGAGGGGAAGCGCCAGGTGAGTTAGCGTTTTGAGGAGCGATCGGGCATCTCCTGCCAGGGCTTGCGCCAAGGTTTGAAAGGCTCGATTTTCTGCCTCAAAGTTGGCTCGCCTTGAGGAACGCTGCGCCAACAATGGAGTAATGCACACGTCCATCTCAGTCACCGTCGCAGGTGAGTCTAGGGCAATCTCAGGTGAAGGTGAGAGGTCAAAACTCATGGACTTTACCTTGGCACAGTTCCCTTAACACAACTCTTAGTACAACCCTGGATACACTTAATCAATAGAGGACGCAAATTGAATCGGCGATCGCAAATAAGATTTGGCGTTGCTGAATCAGGGGAGGAATCGCCCCAAAGCAGCGGGAAGCCCAAGGTTCAAAATCCCCCAATTTTGGGGATTTAGGGGGTGAAAAGATGGACACTTCCCACAGATTCATCCCTCCAATCAGCAACGCCTAAGATTTTAGTCAGCTATTAAACGTTAGATAGATTCTCGCACGTCTTTCAAAGACAGAACTTCAGCTATCACAATGAAACCGCGAGTCTCTCAGATAGACTACCAGATCTCTTGTGGCTTCCATCGTTATTCCTTTAATCTCCAACTGTTGAAAATATAGCAGGTGCGACCATTTTCTAATATCTGCCGATCGATAGAAATAGAACTTCACCAAAATCAACCGCTCAAACTAGAGTTCTCAAGCAAAAGTTTTTAGTCTCCCTGGGCCTCTTCGATCTCTAAAAGGCTGACAATGACACCCGCGATCGGGATTGCCAAAAAGATTCCCAACAGTCCTGATACGCGCGTCCCCACTAGCAACGCAAAAAACACAACGACAGGATTAAGATGAACGGTACTCTGCATCACGCGCGGCGAAACAAAATTATCTTGTAGCTGTTGCAAAACAACACAGATCGCTAATACCTTCAGCGCTGTCAACCAACCACTCTGCACCAAAATAACCAAACACACCAGACTCACTCCCAAAGTCGCGCCGATACCCGGAATCAAATCAAAAATGCCAACCGTCACCGCCAACAAAAATGGAAACGGAATTTGAAACAATACAAACACTAAAAAAGTTGACAGACTTAACAAAAACGAGATTAATAACTGACCTCGTAGAAATCCTACAAAATTTCTTTGTACTGCGATCGAGACACGGTTGCGATTTTGAGCAGGCACCAGTTTGAGAACCAACCGCCATAGTTTTGCACCATCAATTAGCATAAAAAAGGAAACAACTAAAATAATAATGAAGGTCACATAATTTTGTAAAAGCACGGGCAAAGAACTCACAACCCAATTCAGCCCAAACACAAAGGTATTGCGAATTTGAGCCTCGATCGCATCCAGGTTAAGCGGAATATTTCGGGCTGCCAGCATCGTTTGCATCTGGTCAAGCGGATTGTTGTCCGTGTTGAGCGTTTGAAGGAGCAGCGTCGCTAATTGTTGAATTTGATTGGTCAGCGTCAGCCCGATCGCAATCACCAGCACAATAATCGTAATCAGACTAACTGTAATCACCAGTCCCAAGGCAACACTGCGCCCAACAAATCGCTGCAAAAACCGCATCGGATAATTTAACAACAGCGCCAAAATTGCCGAAAACGCAAACACAAAAATCACATACTCAAAATACTGAAGCAGGGCAACAAACGCCCAACCTGCCGCAAAAAACAGCAAGAAACGCACGATCGCATTCGTACTGATCTGATCCCAAACTGGCTGACGATTGGTAGGTGGTACGTTATCCATGTTTGTTGGTGCTCGATTAATTTGCCCGTTTTACCACTAAACCAAAATTCTCCAAATCACCACAAAGAACGAGTTCTCATCAACCTAAACAATTTGCACCAACAAACGTTACAAAAAACTCATGAATATGACTCATCTTGCTAAAGAAACTGTTAGAGTAACGATCGCTCAAGTCACCAAGTTTTTTGCGCTTTGTCACGTCTCAATCTCAACCCGCCATTGACTGCAATCGTTTGTCACAAATGATTCGATCACATCACTTTTCTGCCATTCTGACTGCTGCCGAGACCCTGATGACTCAATCTCCCGCCGAGCTACTTGGTTTGCTGAGAAGTTGTGTACAATCGGCAGGTCTCAACGCAGTCGGAGAGTTAGCTACGCTCTTTGAGCCACAGGGTGTCTCTGTTGTGTTGATTTTAGAAGAGTCTCACGTCGCTCTACATATCTGGACTGAAACTAGCAAAATCGCAGTCGATATTCATGTTTGTGATTACTATCAAGATAATTTTGACAAAGCCAAACGATTAACCGAGCTATTAGCGATTGCGCTCACGACTAATCACAAAACCGTTCACTGGAGCTATTTACTCGCAACTGGATAAATCAAACCAAATAAGCTAAACCAAAACTCAGCAAAATTGCACCTTACTCAACCCCTTTCTTCTCATGTCTTTAACGCTAACGGAAACAGAACTTAGACAGCTTCGAGCAGGCGATCGCGTGAGATATTACGGAGTTTTGTGGCATATTCGTGATTACAGTACTTACACCGATCCGCAGGGTTATGAGACAGAAGAGTGGTTGCTAAAATCAGAATCTGCGAAAGCCTACTATCTTCTACGTGAGGTCGATCCAGCCAATTTAGAAAAGCCTGTCACCTGGTACATCGCCGAAGCGTTGCAAAATCCCACGATCGTTGAGCCAGGGTCAACCAGAGATTTGTTTCTCACGCTGTCAGAAGATATCCGCTCTAACAAAACGCCCTATCCAGAACTACAAGTTTTTAACCGTGTCTACCAATTTGAGTCGCGCACCGAAGGCACTTACCAATCAGACGACACCCCCACAACGCGCATCACCTGGGATTACTGGGATCAGCCCCATTTGTGGAATCTGGCCCTAGAAGCCTGGAGCGACCCCTTGCGGGTAACTCGAAGAGATCACACCCTGGTCGTCTACTCCACTAAAGAAGTTCACCCCACTGACTTTAGCGACCTACAACGCGCTTACATCGGGGCTTCCTCACTTTCAAGCTACAACGACGAGTCAGACACCCTAGAATCCACCAAACCCTTCACCTCCGATGCCCGCACAATTCAAATCATCATTGCCGCCGCGATCGCCCTCATCGGCATCCTCCTAATCTTCGCTGGCATCTAACTCCTCTCTCCTCCCTCCTCTCTCCTCCCTCCTCTCTCCTCCCTCCTCTCTCCTCCCTCCTCCCTCCTCCCTCCCAATGCCCTCTCTCTTCGTCGAAACCCATCCCCACGGACTCGCCTTCTACATCAATGGAGACTTGCAGTTTGATACCGCAGACGAAGCAATTTATCACGAACATTTAGTGGTGCCTGCGATCGCCCTCGCCTGTCAGCGTTTCCCCAATCAGCCTTTGAGAATTCTCGTCTGTGGCGGTGGTGATGGATTGGCGGTACGCGATATCTTGCGGTTTTCTCAAGTTAGTGAAGTGGCGATCGTAGACTACGATCCAGACGTAGTGGAGTTAGGAAGAACAACCTTTGCACCCTACAATTGCGGCAGTTTAATAGACAATCCTAATAGCGCTTTGGGCGAAAATCGGGTGACGGTGCATACTCGTGAGGCGTTTGAATTTGTGGCGGCGTTGCCCGATCGCTGTTACCACGTTGTTATTTGCGATTTCACGTTCCCCACTTCTTCAGAAGCAACTCAGGTCTACAGTTTAGAATGGTTTCAACAGTTGCAGCGCATTCTCTATCGGGGTGGCGTAATGGCAACCAATGGCGTTTCTCCAGAACGAAACACAACGGGTTTTTGGTGCCTTTATCAAACTATATTGGCAGCAAAACTTCAAGCAAAACCAATGCAGATTGAGATTCCCTCCTTCGATCGTCACGACTACGGAACCTGGGGATTTTTTCTAGCATCTGAATCGCCCATTCTCAAGTCAGAACTCGAATCGATTATGCTTCCCCATTCACTAAACGGAATGCAGAATTCCTGGCGATCGGCGTTTCGATTTCCTAACAAAATTGCCAGCGATCGCCACTCCGTTAGCCTTCATACCTTAAAGCATCCTCAGTTATTTTATTACCTGCTCAATCCATCCAATTGTGATGACTTAGAAGAAGGAGCGATCGACTTCATCGATATTCAAGAAGCTGGATCACATTTGATTAGTACTCAAGATCCCCTGCAATTAGAATCTCTGGCGCAAATTTGGCTAGATAAATTTCAGCAGGCAGACGTAGCCCAAATTCATCAACTTCTCCCCGTTCAGCACCATTCCCATGATTCTAAAATGACCCAGGAATGGTTTGGACATTTGAAGTCACTTTTAGAAGAAATTGATCTCAAACAGCTTGTTGATTGTCTGGTCGATCGCATTCAAGAATTGCCGCCTCACCTCGCAACCGAACTCAAACAACTCAAAGAAAAACTCCGTACTGGTGAACCAATCATCTCTCTTTCTAATCAAGCGAATGAAGTAATTATTTTGCTTTCTGTCACCTTATTGATGGCGAGTTTGGCGGCTCCCGATGCCGTTTTTGCTAAAGGATCTTCCTATTCAAGTGGCAGCAGTAGCTCAGGTAGTTGTTACGATGCAAATGGTAATTATACCTGTTCTAACGGCAGTTTTCCAATTTTTGGATTTAGCTTTTTACTCATAGGAGGCGCATGGCTTTGGGCTATTTTATCTCAGCAAGAAGAGTAATTTGAGATGCAAATTGAAGCTTCAAATCTCATCATTCGTTGCTTAAGTCAAGAAGACTTTTTGACCTGGAATGCCCTTACACAAACCTCATCAGGCTGCTTTATGCAATCCTGTATTTGGGCAGACTTCAAAGAGTTAGAAGGCTACCAAACGTTTCGGTATGGTGTTTTTAATCAAGAGAAACTAGTCGGCGGCTGTCTCTTTTATTATTACCCTCGCCCCCATTCTGCAAATTTATTGATTGCTCCAGGTGCGCCTATTTTATTACCGGGTTTTGAGTTAGAAGCTATGCCCTTAATATTAGAAAAAGCCGCAAAATTAGCAAAAGAAGTAGGCGCGATCGCTCTCCGAATTGAACCCTTAATCTCAAAAAAACCAAACCATCTAAAAGACTTTGTTCGCGCCCCCGCTGACTGGATGCCTTCAGAAACGCTTCTCATTGATCTACGCCCCACCCTCAAAGAAATGCTGACCGCAATGAAACCCAAAGGACGCTACAATCTCAAATTAAGCCAGCGTCACCAAGTCGAAACTCAATTCACAACAGATTCTCAGAGCATCCCTATTTTTTACGAAATTTTTTGGGAAACTGCAAAGCGACAGCAATTTTTGAGCGAACCTTACAAATTTTTTATCAACCTCTGTCAAACGCTCTTTTTAGCCAACATAGCAGAAGTGGGTTTTGCAAAATGGCAGGGCGAAGTTTTAACCGCAATTCTAATTATTTATTGGGGCGATCGTGCCACCTATCTCTACGGCGGACGCAGCACAAATCATCCTCAAGTGATGGCAAGTTATGCTTTACACTGGGCCGCGATGCAGCGTGCAAAATCAAAAGGTTGTCACTTTTACGACTTCTATGGATACACTCGCGATCCACAACACAGCTATGCCAAATTTTCTCAATTTAAAGGACAGTTTGGAGGTCGCATCGTGACTACGATCGGCGCTCAAGACTACTTCTTTTACGACCGTCTCGCTGACACTTTGATCCACACCTGGCAACAGATCACAAACCCAAACTAAAGAATACTTTTTCTCCTATTCCCGTTCAAAATTCACCCCTTATTATGCCGCTATTTTTGCAAACTGGATTCTCTCAAATTGGACTGACAGCCCTCGAAATTATCGTAGGCTTTGGACTTTTCTGGGTAGGACAATTAGCTTACCAAAAACTGTTTCGTCGGCTGGAGTTAAACCTGGAATTGTTTGTTCGAGATAACGTCGCAGTGGCGATCGCCCTCGTCGGCTACTATCTCGGCATCGTGACAGCCCTGGCAGGCGTATTAGATAAGACAGCCGAAACCTGGCAACAACAAATTGTGAATCTGATCAGCTATGGTGCCCTGGTGATTTTGTTGATGTTGGTCGGAGCTTGGATAGGCGATCGCTTGATTTTGCGTCATTGTGACTGCGCCCGTGAGGTCAAAGAAGAACAAAACATCGGGGCTGCTTTAGTAGAAGCGGGCGTTCACATTGCAAACGGTTTGATTCTCAGCACAGCGCTTGCCGGGCAAAGTGGCTCCTGGCTAGTTGGGTTAACTTGTTGGCTAGTGGGGTTGGGCGTTTTGACGATCGCGACGCGCCTCTATCCTCGCATGACCCGCTACAACGTCTTTCGTGAGATTTACGATCGCAACAACCTCGCCGCCGGACTCGCACTCTCAGGCTTACTAATCGGGACGGGCAACATTGTCCGAATCTCATTCGCATCAGAATTTCAAAGCTGGCAACAGAGTTTCATTGAATACGGAACTGTGTTAGTGCTTTGTTTGATTGCGCTGGCGATCGTGCGTTGGATTGCAGATTTGGTGTTAGTGCCTGGAGTAAAAATCTCAGACGAAATTGTTCATCAATCAGTCCCCAACGTGGGCGCAGGATTGATCGAAGCCTTTGCTTACATCGCAAGTTCGTTTTTGATCGCCTGGAGTCTCTAAAATAGCCAACGTTTGCCATCATTGCCTTTCATTCGCAAAGCGCGCCAACAATTCCTCACGAGAAAGTTGCAGCAAGAGAACAGCGTACTCCTCGGTAGGCAGGGCTAGGATCTGAGGAGCGATCGCCCCCAAAGACGCATCCAGTTCACCAAATCTAGCTTTAAGAAGAGCCTCAATGACTTGCTGTTTGCCTCGCTGTTCGCCTCGTTGCTCGGTGGCTTGTTCCCATTCCAAATAAGCTTGTGATAGTACCATCAGAAGTGCCTCATCCTCAGTTTCTAGACCATGCCATTTTGATATGATTGTCCCTTTGCCAACCGATAATCAATCGTCAGACATCTGAAGCAAATCGTGCCAACAATTCCTCACGGGCAAGTTGAGAAAGTTGCAGCAAGAGAACAGCGTACTCCTCGGTAGGCAGGGCTAGGATCTGAGGAGCGATCGCCCCCAAAGACGCATCCAGTTCACCAAATCTAGCTTTAAGAAGAGCCTCAATGACTTGCTGTTTGCCTCGCTGTTCGCCTCGCTGTTCGCCTCGCTGTTCGCCTCGTTGTTCGCCTCGTTGTTCGCCTCGTTGCTCAGTGGCTTGTTCCCATTCCAAATAAGCTTGTGATAGTGCCATCAGAAGTGCCTCATCCTCAGTTTCCAGGGGTTCATTCATCTCGATTGTAACTTTCCAGGCGGTTAGCATCTGTAACGTTTCTGCCCGCCGGGGATCGTCTTGGGGTAATGCAATGACTTCAGCGATCGCGCGTCTCTGAGTGGTGTCTCGACCCAAAATTCTCAGCCATAGGGTTTCCTCAGTTTCGGGAAGTTGATTAATGGAGACGATCGCACTCTTGAGCGAATTGGGCAAAAAATAAATCCCTGCCACCCAATCATCTCTGAGCGTCACCCCAAAATCTTCGAGCAGCGGTCTGGAAACCGCAGAAGCGAGAATCCACAACTGAGACAATTCGGTTTCTGCAAGTCTTGAATCCTGTCGAGTGGCTTTGCGATGTTCTTCTTCTTGTACCCACAAAAGCTTGAGCAAACAAGTCCGAACTTCGGTGCGCGTGGGAGGGTTGCGGAAGGGTTCGAGCAGACAGGGGGTTGCGGCGATTTTACCCAATACGCCCAGACTGGCTGGGTCAACGACTGGAGTGGTTGCAGGCTCAAACCAGACATCAACAAACTTAGACTCTCCCGGCACTTCGAGGCTGCGCTCAACATTGCCCAGGGGCGTAAGTACGGTTTGGAGAAACTGTTTGGCGAGTTGGTCAAAAGGAATCTGAGTCATGGACGGTATCTGGCCGGGGGCGCGCTCCGTGATCGGGTGTCAACAAGGATACGATCGAGGGTTTGGGCCGTCTTGTCAATTGATTCTCAGAAAAGACACTAATTTTGGCTGATGGTTCAAACTGCGCTCAAGAGAACGAAGTCCACCTTCGTAGACTAGAAAAAAGCTTTAGCCTGGAAAGGTTGGTTTTGTCTTGATGGCTGTGTTGCTGAATGCACTTTGCGAAGCTAACGGTAGCTGAGTTTATTGAATCCATGATCTTGATCAAGAACTCTGCTTTTGGGCGATCGTATCGTCAGGCTGCTAGATCCTGTGGGCGGTGAGGGCGTAGCGGCTTGAGAGTAGGCTGGCTGATGGAGTCAGTAATATTGAGGTGTAATCTGGAGTCTATTTGCGATCGCACTGCCTCAAAATTGGGCATTTCTGACCAGCAGGTGCGACAAAACCAGGAGAGTGACCCCCGGTGAACTTGGCGTAATAGTTGATCGGAGCAGCAAGGACAATTAGACATTGTGTTTTTAAGGGAATTAAAAATTGAATATTTATTTCCCTGTGTCCTTTCTAAGGAGCGATCGCGACAGCAGGGATAAAATTCTCAGGGATCACGGTTTGAGACTAAAGTCAGAATCTGAGGAACTTGTGAGGAATCCCTGAGATATGAGTTTTTGCAATCTTTCAACAGCTTTCGCAACATTCCGAGATACAAAACTACTGGAATGTTAAGTTGACGGTAGAAATGTGAAAGACCCTCTCAATCCAATTATAGACCGAAAGCAAGTTAGCTCCTGTGTCAAGTTATACCTCTCTATCTTGAGTAAGAACTTTTTGAGCAAATAGATGCCTCTCAAGATACACAGAGCCGATCGAGGGATCGCATAAAATCCTTTCACAGACGTTCACCTGTCTCAAGAGTGATCTCTGTCACCCACTATTAAAATTTGAGGTTGAGCTATGGATACCACTAGAATTGTTTTAATTGAAGATCATGACCTGACTAGGATTGGGCTGCGATCGGCGCTCCAACGCAAAGAAGGGGTCGAAGTGATTGGTGAAGCAAGAGACGGTAAATCGGGGCTAAAACTGTTGAAATCAACACAGCCAGATGTGGCAATTGTGGATGTAGATATGCCCGATATGAATGGAATTGATCTAACTCACGAATTTAGACAGTTTCAAGCGGCTGGAGAATGCCCCAACACTCGCATTCTGATTATGACGATGCAGGACAATGAGGAGACCGTTTTGGCGGCTTTTGCGGCTGGTGCGGATTCTTATTGTATGAAAGATGCCAGCATCGATCGCTTGACTGAGGCGCTAAGAGTCACGGCTGAGGGCAACGCCTGGATTGATCCTACGATCGCTCGGATTGTCCTTCACCAAAACCAGAGAAACTATGGCGACACCAATCCCAATAGTGGGTCTTCGACGATTACCATCAATCGCATGTCTTCTGAAGATGGTGATTTTGTTCCGGCTTACCCGCTGACGGGGCGTGAGCTAGAAGTGTTGGGGCTGATTGTAGATGGATGCAGCAACGCGCAGATTGCAGAAAAGCTGTACATCACGATCGGCACGGTCAAAACTCACGTTCGCAATATTTTGAATAAGCTGTGTGCTGACGATCGGACTCAGGTGGCGGTGCGGGCACTGCGGACGGGATTGGTGAGATAAGGAAAAACTGGCGTTGCTGATTGGAGGGATGCGTGGGAAGTGTTAATCTTTTCGCCCCCTGAATCGCCCAACTTTGGAGGACTTTGAACATTTGGTTTCCTTCGCTTTGGGGCAATTCATCCCCTGATTCAGCAACGCCGAATTCTAGTTCAAAGTCTTGGATTAGCCGATTAGCTGCACATAGTCCATTCCGCTGCCCGTCGCAAACCAGGTGCTAATATCAGCCGATCGCTCTAGTGAAACGGGAAGGCTCTCTATCAGATCAGCCGATGCGCGAAAGGTCGATCGGTCGTGAACGATCGGGGCACCCTGAGCCAAGTGCAACAACAGGTCTGCGGCTCGGTCTTGGGCAAGTTTTAGAGTTCTTTTTTGCAAGTCGTCTGAGGCATGGGGAGAAGCTGACTGCTCTACTTTGAGGCGATGATGGGCGATCGCGCTTTCGATTTGAGTCTGACAGTCGGTTATTTCTGGGTTTTTGGGCAGTTTTTTGAGGTCGGCTGTGATGTCTCCGGCGATCGTGACTTTGGCAGAAACTTCAACTTCTAACGTCGCTTTGTAGGTCACTTTGAGCTGATCAGCTCGCCCATTGAAGGCTGCGATCGCCTGGGCTTTTTGTTCATTCACCAACTGCACGCTAAACACCGCTGAAAATGGCACATAGCCGGACGATTGAGTTGTACCGAGAATTTCAAACTCGCCTCGTTCATTTTTGAGCAGCAGCGTCACAGATTCGACGACGATCGGGGCCAGTTGTAATTGAATATCAGACGGATGGCATTGAGAGGCAATCGTGTTGCTAATAGCCTCTAACTGTTCTGGAGCGACAGTCCATTCGCTGCTAACCTGAAGTATTGCAAACTGATCGATCGCCATTAGCGATATAGAAGGCAACCCCTGAGAAGTGTGCTGTGAAACGGGAGCGCCAGGAATGTAGTAAAAGCTAGAAGCCTCTGTCGGATTGGGATAGCAGTAGATGCCCTGGTAGTCGAAGCCTTGGGGAAGTGGGGTCATTTTGTTACCTGAATGAGGAGGGAGGAGGGAGGAGGGAGGAGGGAGGATGAAAGCCAGAATTCTTGGTTTACAGTCCCTCAGAATTGGCAGCTTGGGGGGCAGAAGATGTAAACACCGCAGCCAGGAAACTAGATTGAACTGACGTGCTTTAGGGTGAGTTCGTCTGAATCTTGAGAGAGGCAAACGGGGATTGGAGGGTTGACCAGTCTGAGGGAAGGGCACCGATCGTGGGATGGAGACGGTAGCGATAGCCCGATCGAAAGGGAGATTTTGCTAACCAACTCCAGGTTTTTTGGGGCTGAGACGGTGTGAAAAATAGGACACTCATTTCTGATTCGGGGGCACCATCGGGGAGAAGGTCGATCGCCCACAGTTTCACGGCTTCGCTAAACTCACATTCGACGCTGATTTGATGCACACCATACTCTCGAAAGGAGTGAAGTCCGATCTGACAGCTTTTGGCGGGGAAAGGGTCGAGGTGTAGCGTCTGATTGCCTTCTAGAGACTGGGCAAAAATTTCTAGTGTGGCGTTACTGATGTCTCTGGGAAGCGCGATCGCAATCATCGAGTCGGCTGCGGTTAAATCAAAAGTTTGTGTATTGACCTGTTCGGCTTCTTGCCAGCGACAGATTCCTCGAAGTGTGGCTAATGTGAGCAGCGATCGTGTTCCTTCAATCATCAAAAACTTGACTGGAAATTGATCAGGTCTGATCGATAGGCGTTCTCCCTGGTGAGTAATTTCTTCACTTTTGAGTTCTCTTGTTCCAGTGGCATCTTCTAAAACAACTGATGTAAAAAACTTGTATTCCAGCTTTTCGATAGGCGATAGTCGCAGTGTTAACGTTGCTGTGTCGTCAGGTGGAATAAATTGGGCAGAGGCAATTCTCGCTTGAGGACGATAAGGCAGAGCAGGCGGAGATTTTAGCGTGACTCCGATCGCAATCACTCCAAGACGACGATCGGGTAGATTGGCAGAGGCTCTAATCGTCCAGGTGCCCGTCGGAATTGGGGGAACGGTCAGTTCTTGAAAGACGGCTTCTAATCCCTGATTTTGTACCAGTTGACGAGCGGACTCTAACGGATCAAGCGAAAACACGATCGTGCGATAGGCTTGCAACGGTTGAGACAAATCCCATTCAAAGCTGCCGTGATCTGCGGAAGACAGCGCAATGTACGCCCGGCGATCGTCAATCGGCGAGGGAATGAAGGTGCCAAAATAAGCCCGAATCCAATCGGTCATCGCTTCTGCAAATCCCTCCAAAAATCCCTCAAGGGGCGTGGTCGAAATCGCTTCTAACGGCAAGGCTTGAATGTCTTTGCGAAAGAAGTTTAGAACGTCCTCACAGGCGATCTGGCGTTGGGCATTTCCTAAAGCGGCAAGCTGGTTGAGCAAGGTTGCGGGATCAAATCGGACGCGAATCGGCAAGCGGGGAGCAACGCCGATCGTTTCCATTTCAGCCTGTCCCCGAAGTCTGAGGATGTTTCCCGTCAGGGCCCCTTTGAGCGCGATCGCCGTCGATTCGGACAGCTTAAGACTGTAGCGGGCACTCGTTAATCCATTCCACGCCAGCGCGATCGGCACTTTTAGATCGCCAGGAATGTCGTCTACTTCGGGGTAGAGGCGCAAAAAACCAGACTGAAAGCCGATCGGCTCTACGGTCGCTTGAGCATTTTGTTGACGAACCGCAGCCAACGCCGCATCGAGAAAATAGTGGGGCTGTAACCTAAAATCCAGGAGTCCGTAAGGCTTGGGAGGTAAGGTCGGATTTTGTCCCCGAACCAGCGTCAAAGCGAAGTCAGGCTGTGCATCGGGGCGGTTTGCGATCGACACCGCATTCGGCAAAACAAAGCAACCCCCCGTTTCGTAAGCAAAAAAGATCGGCCCCTCTTCTGTCTGGATAGGGTGATGAAAATCAGGAAGTCCTTGCAGTGACATAGGTAGATGATGCTAAGAGGCAGTTTGGACGATCGGAGGCTGAGAAGTTGAGATCCCCCTAGCCCTTTCTAAAAGGCTGGCAGCTTTGTATTCGTGATCCACAGCGTTTCTGAGGTCTCCGATCGCCATTGATTTGCCGGATCTTCGACCCTGGTGCCATCTTTGAGAATCACGAGCGATCGATACTCATAGATACCAGAATCAGCCTCATGTAAAATCAGATCGCGAATCGGAGTCGTAACACTGGTCTGAACGCCATTGGCATCAAGCGAAACATCACGAGTGAAATTGATCGTCGTGCCCAATTTGAGATCAACGCTAATGACATCAATGCGATCGCCAAAGGTGCTTTGTGTGGTGTTAACGCTGATCTTGCGCTTGTAAGTCATTGTCGATTGAGGCAACACGATTTTGTCCCAGATGGCTTTTGAGTCGGCTAACACTTCAACGCCGCTGAGATCGAATGTGACTTGAGGAGGACTGCTGCCTGCGATCATACTAGCGGGTGTAACCGTGAATGAAAGTGACTCTCCGGGCGGTAATACGGCGGGTAACGGGATGCTGAGTAAGCTGATCACTCCATTCACTTGAGCGTTGTCGTGAGTAATCTTTGCGGTGAGTTGATTGATGCGGATGGGACTCTCGATCGCATTCTTGAGCGTGGCTCGAATTGATCCGGTTGCCAGATCAATTTCTTTGCTGTAGTCAAATTTTTCGCCAACCAAATCATTCATCTGAGCAGTAAACGGAATGATCTCAGTGTGTTGGCCGTCGGGAAACGAAACTTGAACTTGTCCTTGAAATAGCTGAGTCGTGGAGCTAAAAATCGCATCGTAAATCGCCTGAAATTCCTCAAGTGAGAGGGTGCGAGAATCGCGAAATCCGGTTCGCAGTTCGACCAACACTTCGGGGCGTTCTTGATAGGCGAGAGACCCATCACTCTGAGGCAAGCCCAGATAGAGACGCGGATTGCTCGCCACCAAAGGCTGATAGACGACTCCGGTGACTCCCGCAGGCAGAGGGTTGGGAATCTTTTTGGTCAACTCACTGGCCGCCGTTTCTAATCGAGCCGCATCGACATAGGGATACGCCCAATAGCCGATCGTCACCCGCACTTCTTCGGAATCGCCCACGGGATGAAACTGAATCGACAACAAAGGATAATGAGGACTCTCAGGACGGCGCACTAACTTGAAACTATCGGGCAAATAATAAAACACATGCCGCTCGACTGGATCTTGGTAATAGCTATGTCCATTAACCTGTTGTAGCGTCGGCTTAAAGGGGGTGTTGTTGCCTGTAATGCTGCTAAAAATATAGGGATGCAGACTGGGTGGAAAAACAAAAGGAAGGCGATTGCTCTCAACATCCAAAACCCGCGTCACTTCTCGAAACTGTGGCTCAACAGACGATCGATACGTCACCCACTGGACTTGCAAATCGTATCCATAAGACAACACTTGTACCTTGGCAAAATTACCGCTATTCGTTCTGACGGCGAATACATTTCCGTTAGTTAACAGATTGCGACGAAAAGCAGTTGGATCATCATCTTCGAGAATCGGGCCTCTCCAAATGGTCTCACCTTTGTTATCAATGGGTCTAAACGGACTAACCCTTTCCCGAATCACATTTGGCTTGAGTTTAGGATTAATTCGCACAACCTCCTGGTCAATCGGTCTGCGAATGGGAATAGTTTGCTTAGGAAATCGCTTGCGGATTACAGAACCATCGATCGGCGTTGTTCCGTAAGCCAAAGATTGCAGTTCTTTGACCGTAATCTCATCAAAGTTGCGGCTTCCTAAATGCACAATTTGAGCGTTGCCACGGGGCACCATTTGCCGCAGCACATTGGTTTCTTGATTCCACCAAACATCGCCCTCGCCGCCCTCAGTGCCCGTGTCAAAGCTAAACGTCCAGGTGCCGCGAATGGTTCCTGTGCCGGACGAAACGATCGCGCTTGCTGTCGTTGCCACATCAGATAAAGGAATGCCCACCCGCGCCGATCGCCGAATCGTCAAAACGGCTGCATAGTCAGAATTGGTCAGAACTTGATAAAGTAAATCGCGCTCTGCGATCGAAGGCACCTGCAACACAGCCTGAATGCCGCCTGATTCTGTAGTAATTTCTTGAAAAATTAGTTCTTTTTGTCCCCCATTCGCCACCCCCGGCACTAAGCGATGCTGCAAAATGACGCTGACCGCGTGGCTGAGTTCTTGAGCCGTTCTCGCAGATTCTTGAATGGCTGCTGCGGGATACTTTTCGAGGTGAATGGTTAGACTCCAGCCTTGAGGACTGGCTCCCAGTGAGATTTGTACCTGTTGATTACGTTCGGCTACTCGATAGCGCGGCAGATAAAACGTTGCGCCATTCGCCTCAAACAGCCCTTCATCTGTGACCGTTGCACTGGGCGAAATTGGGACTGTGATTTGACTACGAGGCACCCCGACGATCGGTTCTCGAATCATGGCAATCCCCGCTGCCAATTCAGGATTGATCCAGCGCACCTTTTCTAATTGGGCAGTCAAGGCAGGTTGTACGACGGGAACGGTCTCGATCGCGGCAACTTCACTGACGAGGGGCATCGGTTCGGCCAGACGAACGGCAGCTTTACTAAAAACAGCATTATCAATCTGACTCAGACGAATATTGGTAAACACGTTGGCTCCTGCGGAATTAGTTAGGGATGAGGGAGGAGGGAGGAAAGGCCTGTTCTGATTTCTGCGTTCAGTTGGCTCGATTCAGCAGTCCGCTACTCTCAAATGCTTCTGCCCTAATTGTGAAAGCACACCCGTCAACAAACAGTACCCACGCGGGGAATTTTTGGACGTTGGACGTTGGACTCTGGACGCTAGACAGGAAAATGGGCGTTGCTGATTGGAGGGATGAATCTGTGGGAAGTGTCCATCTTTTCGCCCCCTAAATCCCCCAAAATGGGGAACTTTGAACCTTGGGTTTCCCGCCGCTTTGGGGCAATCCATTCCCTGA
Source organism: Phormidesmis sp. 146-33 (assembly GCF_052939515.1). NCBI lineage: Bacteria > Bacillati > Cyanobacteriota > Cyanophyceae > Leptolyngbyales > Leptolyngbyaceae > Phormidesmis > Phormidesmis sp. 146-33. Next base: position 29,966 of record NZ_JBJPHU010000033.1, on the reverse strand, counting down.
TTCAGCAACGCCGGAAAATTGAGTCTTTGGTCTAATGTCTTCGGTTTAATGTCTAACCTTCATCCCTCATTCCTCATCCCTCATCCCTCATCCCTCATCCCTCCCAAGGGCAGCCTCACCGTAAATCGTGCCCCCTGTCCCTCTCCGAGGCTCTCGGCCAAAACCGTGCCGTTGTGGAGTTCGACGAGTTGACGGACGATCGCCAGTCCCAGACCCAACCCGCCATACGATCGCGTGGTACTGCTGTCTTCTTGTCGAAAATAATCAAACACATGGGGCAAAAAATCAGCCCCAATTCCTTTACCTGTGTCGCTGACAACGACTTGAGCAAATGAGGTTAAAGCCTCTGGCGGAAACTCTAAAGCAGGAAGCTCAATTCTCTCCAGACTCACATTGACCTGTCCTCCAGCGGGCGTAAACTTCACCGCATTTGAGAGCAAATTCCAGACGATCTGCTGCAACCGATTGGGATCACCTCTGACTGGGCCGATGGTTGAGTCAAACTGCGTCTCGATCGCAACTGATTTGGCTTCGGCAGCAATTCTCACCGTTTCTAACGCAGCCAGAATCACATTGGGCAATGACACAGACACAAAATTGAGATTGATTTTACCGCGCAAAATTTTTGAGACATCTAACAGATCTTCAACCAGTTGAGATTGCAATTTTGCATTGCGCTCGATCACTTCTAAGGCATGACTGGTCGCCGCTTCGTCAAACTTACGAGTCCGCAGCAAACTTGTCCAGCCCAAAATCGGATTGAGGGGCGATCGCAACTCGTGAGACAAGACGGCTAAAAATTCGTCTTTGAGGCGATTGGCCGATTCGGCTTCTTGTCGGGCTGCTTGTTCGCGAATGAGCAACTCATCTTTGTCAGCATTCGATTGTTCTAATTGAGTATTCGTCGCTTCGAGTTGTTCCATTAGGGCGACGCGGGCTTGATATTCTCGCCCCTTGACCTTTTCAACCGCTAGAGCCACCTGAGTTGCAGCCCTTTGAGTCATCGCAATGCCCATCAGCAAACTCACCCCACACTGCATCAGCAAACTCAACTTGTGAACGTACAACACCTCCGCACTCACCGGAAAACTGGGCAACGCGATCGCATTGGGATAAGTCGTCAAATAAGCAATCAGCGTAGCGAACACACAAAAACTCGCCGTCAACGTGCCGCCCACCACGCCAAATCGAGTCGCCGCCCAGATAATTGACACAAAATTGAGAAACGAAAACTGCTGAAACGAAAAGCCTGTTCTAGTCGTTTGAGAAACGGTGAGAAACGCGGTACTCGTACTAAAGATCAAAATTACAAAAATTTCTGCCCAATCGCGACGATCGCGCAACCGACGAAAGTTAGCTGCCTTTCTGGGAGGGTCTGTTTCGCCAATCAGATAGCCCAATTTTTGTAGCAGCGGGGTCAGCAACAAGAGCGCCGGGGGAGCGATCGTCATCGTTCCGATCGCGTTGCCCAACCACCAATACGAAATGCTTTCTGGCAAGGTGTTTAACGACATTTTGCCCAAGGCTACGAGTGACAAACTGCCTACGATCGCCGAACTCAGACAACCCATTACGGGAGCTGCCAAAATAAATGCGCCTGCTTCTCTCAAATCGGTTAAGAAGGGTGACCCACGCCAGCAGACTCGATACAAAAACCAGGCGACGAGCGGCTCGGTGCTATCTGTCCAACCGACAAGCTGCGCCCAGCCGTGATTACCCCAAAACGAAGCCATCAGACAAGACACCAGCCCCGTCAAGACAATTCCCGGCAGACCCAGCCAGATTCCGATCGCCACCGCCACCCCCGACGGAGGAAACCACAGCGAAACCGCAGGCTGGACGCGAAACAGCAGGGCTGTCAAATGCGCCAAAATCAGTGCGATCGCACACAGTAGGAACGTTAGCCATCTGCGGTTCACTCTTTTGGCTTGCATCGCCCTGTCGCACCTATGTAAATTGCAACACCCAACATAGGGCAAATGATGCGAAACAGCACGTATCTTCTGAAAGATTTTTGCAGTTCAAGGCTGATGAGTGCCTGTGTCGATGAGGTTTTTTCGCTGCGCTGCTTGGCCTTTTGCCTCCCAACCCCCAGTTTTTAGGGACTTTAAGATCAAAGCTGGCGGTTAAAAGAACGAAGTCTGCAAAGGCAACCCAAATCGATTCAAAGGTTCGCTAATCCGCGAAGGCGAATTTTGTTCTTTAGCTGCGGTTTCAACCGCCTATCGAATTCAGATCAATCTCTAGGCTCAAAGCACAGTTCTATTCGGTTGAGCCGAGTCGAAGCCTGTGGGTATATTCTTTGCTGAAAATTACCAAAGACCGCTGCGTTAATCATTTCGACTGCTTAATGTTTTACAGCCTGCTCGATCGCTTGAAGCGCCTCGTCACACCAGGCTACCCACTCTTTTTGATAACGAATGCCGCGACGAATAATTAGATGCATATAGAGATCTTTGAGGTCTAGCGAATCGAGCTGTTGGGCAAAATGCTGATCTAACTTTTCGACCTGTTGCACCATCTCAACATGTAACTGTCGCCGTCGTGCAATTTCACGAATCACCACCTGAGAGGGCACTAGATGACCCGCTAGCCCCATCACGCCTAGATCTTCACGGATGGCTGCGGGTTCGCAGGGTTTGATTAGCCAATCGAGCAGTTCTTGTTGACCTTGCTCTGTGATGGAATAGATTTTTTTATCCAGTCGTCCTGGTTGAGGAATGGCTTCATAAGTAACGCTGCCTTGCTGTTCTAGCTTGGTGAGTTCGGCATAGATCTGCTGCTGACTCGCTTTCCAGAAGCAACTGCCAAATCCCTCGGCAAACTCTTTGGCAACGTCATAGCCGCTGAGAGGTTGACGAGACAGGAATGCCAGGATGGTGTGCTTGAGTGCCATAACCAAAAAACTACTTGACGGATTCAATAGATTAAGTGTACCTTAGTTTTTGTATTCAAATAATTGAGTAAAAAAACTAGAATAGTCTGTCCTTACAGTCTCTTTCTCGCCCAACTATCTCAGGAGTTAAACCATGAATGCTCTAGATCACAAGATTCCGCCGCCGATAGTTGTCGTACTTGTCGGAGCAGCCATGTGGGTAACTGCTCAGTCCACGCCTAAGTTTGAAATCGAAGAGAATTTGCATTTCGTGATCGCAGGCGTGATCGCCTTGTCAGGCTTTACTGTTTTAGCGCTAGGAATTGCGGCATTTCGTCAGGCTAAGACGACGATCAATCCTGTGAATCCTGAAGCGGCATCCTCACTTGTGACTGGCGGAATTTACTGCTATACACGCAATCCCATGTACGTTGGCTTTGCCGCTTTACTGGTGGGTTGGGCTGCGTACTTGGCAGTTCCGTGGGTACTTCTAGGCCCGATCGCATTCATCCTCTTCACCACGCGCTTTCAAATTATTCCTGAGGAACATGTGCTGGATGCAAAGTTTGGACAAGCGTACAGCGAATACAAAGAGAAGGTTCGTCGATGGCTCTAGACCTGTTTGAATGCAAAAACTTGAGGTTAAAAAATGGAGTCATCTATGGTCAACATAAATTGGGGAACGAAATGGCGATCGCCCCGCCGAAGCGCAATGTTGGGATTTGGTTGTCTACTGCTGGTTGGCAGTGGCATGGTCTATCGAATGAGGTTGATTCATCCAACTCAGCAGTCGATTGTGGTAGCTGCTGCCCCAACGGTTGAAACAGTGTCTGCTCTGGGGCGATTAGAGCCAGAAGGTGAGGTTATTCAGGTATTTGCGCCCACATCGTCAGAAGGGGCACGAGTTGAAAGCCTCCGAGTCAGCAACGGGCAGCGGATTCGTCAGGGAGATGTAATTGCAGTTTTGGATAGCTATAAGCGGCGGCAGGCCTCCTTACAGGAAGCCCAAGAACAGGTGAGCGTTGCCCAAGCTCAGTTGGGTCAGGTAGAAGCGGGCGCGAAATCAGGGCAAATTCGAGCACAGGCGCGAGTCGTCGATCGCCAAAGGGTCGAATTGCAGACCGAAACTGAGGCGCAGGAAGCCACGATCGCTCGGTTGGAAGCAGAACTTCGTAATGCACAACTGGAGAATCGACGGCATCAGAGGCTTTATGCAGAAGGCGCTGTCTCCGCATCTTTGCGGGATAGTAAGCAATTAGCTGCTGATACAGTTCGACAACAACTTAACGAGGCACAGGTGAACTTGAGCCGAATCCAGCGATCGCGGCAGCAGCAGATTTCTGAGGCGCAAGCGACGCTCGACCAAATTGCCGAGGTGCGTCCCGTGGATGTCAAGGTCGCGCGATCACGAGTGGCAGAGGCGCAAGCCAGAGTATCACGGGCACAGGCAGAACTCGATTTGGCGACGGTACGATCGCCCCAAGCCGGACAAGTCCTCAAAATCCACGCTCGTCCTGGAGAACTGGTCGGAAGTGAGGGCATCATCAGTCTGGGACAAACTCAGCGCATGGTGGCAGTGGCAGAAGTGTATGAGTTAGATATCAATCGCATTCGAGCAGGGCAAGCCGCAACCGTGATTAGCAAGAACAATGCTTTTCCAGATGTGCTGCACGGCAAAGTCGTCGAAGTCGGACTAGAAATCAATAAAAAAGACGTGTTGAATACTGATCCGGCGGCACAGTTTGATGCGCGAGTGGTGGAAGTAAAAGTGCTGTTAGATGAAGCGTCTAGCCGTCGAGTTGCTGGCTTAACCAATTTAAGTGTGCAAGTCTCCCTTGATGTCAACTCTTGAGGCAATGACATGACTGCAATGACCCCCAAAAAGAAACCGCTGTTTCTCTCCTGGTTACAGTTACGCAAAGAACGGGCGCGTTTGTTGGTGGCGATCGCTGGAATTAGTTTTGCCGATGTGCTGATGTTTCTGCAAATGGGCTTTCGGGGAGCATTGTTCAGTAGTGCAGTGGAATTCCACAACAGCTTGAACGGTGAAATTGTCATGTTAAGTGGGCGATCGCGGTCTTTGATTTCCCTCGATCGATTTACAGAGCGCCGACTTTACCAAGCCGCAGGCATCACAGGGGTTGCGTCAGTCAGTCCGGTTTACCTGAATGCGATTCAGTGGCGTAATCCTGAAAACAAAGAGATCTGGGACATTTACGCAATTGGTATTAATCCAGAACATCAGGTTTTGAACATTCCGGGAGTCCAAGCCAACCGTGAGAGACTGCGCCAGCCAGATACCGCTTTGTTTAATCTGGGTTCTCGCAAAGAATTTGGCGCGATCGCTCATCGGTTTCAGACCGGAGAAACCATCATTACCGAAATCAATGAACGCCAAGTTCAAATCCAAGGCTTGTTCAAACTTAGCCCCACATTTGGCATCAATGCTTATCTGATTACGAGCGATATCAACTTTTTACGCATGGCTCCTTTCCGACAGGGAGGACTGGTTGATGTGGGTGTGATTAAACTTAAGCCTGATGCCGATGTCCAAGCGGTTCTAGCAGAGATGCGATCGCGCTTGCCCAATGATGTCAAAGTAATGACGCGAGAAGATTATGCCAAAGCCGAAGTTGCTTTTTGGAACGCTAGTACACCCGTGGGCTATACCTTTGATTTAGGCGTAGTGATTGCCTTTATTGTCGGCGCTGTGATTGTTTATCAGATTCTTTACAGCGATGTCACCGATCATTTGCCTGAATATGCCACCCTCAAAGCGATGGGGTTTCGCGATCGCTATCTGCTCATCGTTGTCTTTCAAGAGGCTTTAATCCTGGCAGCCCTGGGATTTATTCCCGGTACGCTGATTGCTTTAGGCATCTATCGGATTACGAATATCGCTACAATGCTGCCGATGGCAATGGATGTGGGACGAGTGGTGTTTGTTTTTGTGCTGACGGCAATCATGAGTTCGCTTTCGGCTGCGATCGCAGTGCGTAAGCTGCAAACGGCTGATCCGGCTGATATTTTTTAGGAGTTGAGCATGGTTACAAATTTATCTGAACCTGCCGTCTCGATCGCTCATCTGAATCATTACTATGGACAAGGTTCACTGCAAAAGCAGGTTTTGTTTGACATTAATCTGCAAATTAATCGTGGCGAAATTGTCATCATGACAGGGCCGTCAGGTTCGGGTAAAACAACCTTGCTGACATTGATGGGAAGCTTACGATCGGTTCAAGAAGGGAATTTGAGCATCTTGGGGCAAGAGTTGCTTCAAGCTAGTAGAGAACAGATGACTCTGGCTCGTCGTCATATCGGCTATATTTTTCAAGCGCACAATCTACTAAACTTTCTGACTGCCTATCAGAACGTTGAAATGGCGTTGGAAACTCAAGAGGTGACTGCTGTCGCTGCCGATACCCGAATTCGGACTATTTTGAGCGCCCTGGGACTAGAGCATCGGATGGACTACTATCCAAGCGATCTATCAGGTGGACAAAAACAACGAGTGGCGATCGCCCGTGCTTTGGTCAGTCAGCCTAAAATTATTCTGGCAGATGAACCAACGGCTGCACTCGATAAAAAGTCGGGACGAGATGTGGTGGAAATTATGGAAGAACTCGCTAAGGAGCAAGGTTGTACTATCCTACTCGTAACTCACGACAACCGCATTCTGGATCTTGCCGATCGCATTATCTACCTGGAAGATGGGTGTTTAGTGAATCGCTCTGATGTTGCTGCAATTGTTCAATAGAGTTCTCAGGTGTCGAATTCAGATTAATCTCTAGTGGCTGCGATCGCTTGGGCAAACTGAAACAGGATTTAGCCAAAGCAGCGATGAAACAGATTATGCGTCTCTCGATTCCCCTTCTCGTTTTGGGGCTTTCTTTTGCCTCACTCAACGCCCACGCCCAATCGATCGCCCCCTCCAGCGACGGAACGGGAACAATCGTCACCCCCAACGGCAATCAATTAGACATCACAGGCGGAACGCGATCGGCGGATGGCGCTAATCTATTTCACAGCTTCAGTCAGTTTGGGCTAAACCAAAATCAGATTGCCAACTTTTTGTCGAATCCCACAATTCAAAATATTTTGGGACGGGTCAACGGTGGCGATGTCTCGATCATTAATGGACTGATTCAAGTCACGGGCGGCAGTTCCAACCTATTTTTGATCAATCCGGCGGGCATCATTTTTGGCGACAGCGCTCGATTAAATGTTCCAGCTTCCTTTACTGCCACGACTGCAACTGGGATTGGCTTTGGTTCAAATTGGTGGAATGTTGCGGATATTAACTACTCAGCCCTACTCGGATCGCCCAACGCCTTCGCTTTTACTAATCAGCCTGGTGCGATCGTCAATACAGGCAACTTGACCGTCGGACAAGGGAATCTCAGCTTGTTTGCAGGCACGATCGCCAGTCCGGGTCAGCTTTCTGCACCTCAAGGGCAAGTTTTGCTGGCGACGATTCCGGGTCAAAGTTTGATGCGGCTCAGTCAGGTGGGCAGTTTGTTGAGTCTCGACATTCAGCCGACCGCGACCACGGGACAGAGCCTACCGATCGTCACCCTTCCCCAGATGCTCACAGGCGGCGTAGGCGGCAACGCCACAGGATTCACCGTCACCAATGGACAGGTTCAACTCACCGGGTCGGGCTTTGTGATTGAGAATGGCGATATTGTTGCCAAAACCGTCACCGCCCAAACTGCCACCCTTGCAGCCAGTCAGACCTTAACTCTGATCGAAAGCCAACTGCAAACGACGGGAGCGTTAAATCTTCTGGCAAAAGACACCGTACGAGTGCGAGACAGTTTGACCAATCCATTTCTGGCACGATCGGGCGGCAATTTGACCGTGAGCGGCGATCGCGCGATCGACATTCTGGCGCTCAATCACCTCAGACAGACTCCTTTTGTTAGCGGCGGCGATCTCAGCCTGATCAGCGATGGCATTGTCTCTGGAGATGCCCACTTTATCAGTCAAGGACGATTCTCGATTTTGAATCTGAGCGGCGGCGGCGGCAATTTTGTTAGTTTGTATGATCCGATCGTCAGCGCCGATGGAGATGTCACCTTTGGCAACTATACGGGGGTCGCGCTCAAAGTCGAAGCGACAGGCAGCATCACTGCAGGCGACATCACCATCACTGGCCCAGATGTTGACTTGGCTTCGATTTGTCTGACTGCTTGCTCCCCCGATGCTCAAATTTTGGCTGACCTGCCTGCTGTCATCTTGAGAGCCGGAGTCACGACCCTTGAAGAAACCGCCTTTGGCTATCCTGGAAGCGTCTTTGGCAGTCCACCTGTTGCGTTTGGCTCTACTGACTTTGGGAGCGGTTCACCTAGTACGATCGCCAGCATCACCACAGGCAATATTCGCACAGAGAAACCCTCAAATCCGTTTGGCGGGCCAGAAAACACGGTGATTCTGACGGCTCCGGGCGACATCACAACGGGAGCGATCGACACCTCTGTCACCGGAATTGCGGACAGTCGAGCGGGGAGTGTCAGCTTAACGGCGGGACGCGACATTCTCACGGGAGCCATCAACACCTCGACGAATATTGAAGCGTTTGTAGACGGCTCGAACGCTGGATTTGTGACGCTACAGGCAGGACAAAATCTCACCTTTGAAAGCATCACCACCAGCGCCCTTTCTCAAAGTGGAGCGGGGACGGGCGGCAGAGTCAGACTTCTAGCAGACAATGGTCAAATTCGAGGGACAGGATTTGTCGCAGCTTCTCCCACAGATACAATTTTTACGCGATCGACCAACGCCACCGGATCAGTCGAAATTCGTCACGATGGCGGCCCCAACAACAATCCCTTTATCGTCGGAGACGCAACCACCAACGGCACCGCAGGCAGCATCTCAACCAACACTGTGACGATCGCGCCCACCACCATTTTTGAATCTGTAGGCACGATCGATCAAGGCAATCCTGCTGCCGATGGCGTTCGCTTTGTGTTTAACAATGTCGCCCCCGGCATTACCGTCAATTCAAATCTACCCGACACGCCAGAAAATCAGCCCGTCACCCTCAGCCTCAGTGATTTGGCTCCGACGGCAACCGATGCTAACAACGATTTCACCACGATTACGGTCGCGACGATCGCCCCCGGTGCCATTCTCAAAGTAGACGGGATTGAACTGCAACCGGGCGCAAACTTTCCTTTGGGTAGAGAAACCGGGACGATCGAGTACACGCCGCCTCCGGGTACAACGGGTCAGATTGTGGCTTTCACGCTGGCTGCCAGCGATCGCATCTCTAGTTCAGTCCCGGTGCCTGTGAGTGTGACGATCACTTCAACATCGCCGCCTCCAAGTACACCGCCCGCTGAGCCAGTTCCCCCAACACTTCCCGAACCCGAACCTACCGAGCCGATTCTCAACCCACCCACGACACCAGAAGCCGCCAAGCCAGATTATCCCGATGATGTAGAAGCCGAACCCGCCGAAGAACCCGAAGCCGAAATCGCTGCCACAGACAACCCCTCCGGAACGATCGTAGAAGTCGATCCCTTTGTCAGCGAGATTGAGGATTCTCTCACCGATACGTTTGAAACTTACCTCGGCGAAAGTGATGTGCAGGCTGAGACGCTTCCCGAAGTGCGCGATACGTTGAGCAAAGTCGAACGGGCGACGGGGGTAAAACCTGCGATCGTGTATGCCTTGTTTGTCCCATCCAGTTTGGCTCAATCCAGTGACCCATCTATTAAGTCAGACGGTCAACAAAAGTTAGGTGCAAGCCCCCAGCGAGACAGCGATGAGCTAGAACTGTTTGTCGTCACCTCCACAGGACAGCCGATTCGCAGACGAGTCCCCGGAGCCACCCGCGCCACCGTTCTCAAACTAACTCAACAGTTTCAGCGAGAAGTCTCTGACAGCCGAAAGTCTCAAACCACCAGCTATTTAGAATCATCCCAAGTGCTCTATCAGAAATTAATGGCTCCGATCGAGTCTGATCTGCAAACTCGCAAAATTACCAATCTAGTTTTTGTCACCGATCTGGGACTGCGATCGCTGCCCCTAGCTGCCCTACACGATGGCAAAGGATTTTTGATCGAGCGCTACAGTATCGGCATGATGCCCAGTCTCAGCCTCACGGATACGCGCCTGGGTGACATTCAAAAGAGCCAGATTTTGGCCATGGGAGCCTCTCAATTTAGTCAGCAAACTCCACTTCCTGCCGTTCCCCAAGAAATCAGCGCCATTTCTAATATTTGGAAAGGTCGAACTTTTCTCAACGAAGGCTTTACCCTCAACAACCTCAAGACTCAGCGCCAACAACAACCCTTTGGCATCATTCATTTAGCCACTCATGCAGAGTTTCGATCGGGCCCTCTCGGCAATTCCTACATCCAACTCTCAGATACTCAGTTGCGGCTTGATCAGATTCGTCAGCTTGGCTGGAGCAATCCACCCGTCGAACTGCTCGTCTTGAGTGCTTGCCGCACTGCGTTGGGCGATCAAGAAGCCGAGCTAGGATTTGCGGGGCTTGCGGTAAAAGCGGGAGTCAAATCAGCAATGGCCAGTTTGTGGGCGGTCAGTGATCAGGGGACGTTGTTGTTGATGACGGACTTTTATCAGCAGTTAAAGAAGACCCCGATCAAAGCCGAAGCCCTACGTCAGGCACAGTTAAGCCTTCTCAAAGGACGGGTCAAATCTGAGAGTCAAACCACTTCTTTTGCTCACCCCTACTACTGGGCATCCTTCACGATGGTTGGTAGCCCCTGGTAGAGGAGCTACCGTGTATACATAAGTCAATTGATCTGTACTTGCCGTAATCCTTCGCCCCCTAAATCCCCCAAATTTGGGGGACTTTGAACGCTGATCAGGGTTCTAAACTCTGGAAGTCTTTTTTGCTTAAAGTCCCCCAGAATGGGGGATTTAGGGGGCTGAAGCCGACTAGAACGAAGTGAGCATGGACTTGTGTGTACACCGTAGGGTAGAGGAGGGAGAACTTCGATGATCTGTTCCCCCTTTGGGGGTAATCCGCTGCGCGAGGAGGGATGAGGGAAATCTTGCTCTAAAGTCCCTCAGAATTGGCAGTTTGGAGGGCAGAAGATGTAAACACCGAAGCGAAAAACCTTCATCAAATTCGCCTTGCTTACCATTCAGCTTTTATTAGGTTTACTTGAAGTCATTAGCTCTGAAGTTGAGGGTCTGTGAGGGTTTGGGGGCACTCTTGCTGTATCGATGATCCTAAAACGAATCGCCCCCTTCATCTCATCAAAGCGAAATTTTTTACCTACCCATGACTATGAAGATTCTTCTCAGTGCTGCGATCGTTCCTCTCTCACTTGGATTTGCTCTTTTCTCTAGCTCGTCTGCGACGGCTCAATCCCTTAAGCTGACGGATGCCAAACCGACGTTGATCAGTCAAGCCTTCAAGCCTATCAAACGGGGTGCACCCAAAACGACGGCCGGGGGAGCCACTCGCGGATCTTGTCTTCCGGCCGGCCGGCCTTTAACGGCACTGATGCCCCCCGGAAATCTGAGTTTGACGATTGCGCCACGCCCTACTTTTTTCTGGTCTGTGCCCAAGACAACTATTCAGACGGCTCAATTTCTCTTGCTGTCAGACAACGACACGAAGATTGTTTACGAAGCAACGCTGCTCTTGCCTGCGGCCGGAATTGTCGAATTTACGCTCCCCGCAACTGCTCCCGCCCTCGAAGTGGGCAAACAGTATCACTGGTATCTGACGATCGCTTGTAGTCCTGATGCGCCTGATAATGGGTTGCGGTCTGAAGGTTGGGTCGAACGCACAAAGCTAGAGCCAGCCTTATCTCAGGTGTTGAAGGTATCAAGACCTGAACAATATTCCAAAATTTATGCAGAAGCAGGCATTTGGCACGAAGCACTAACCGTTTTGGTCAATCAGCGGCGCACTAATTCTAGAGATTCTAAGGTAATGGACAATTGGAAGAAACTGCTGGAGTCAGTTGGGTTAAATCAGGTTGTGACTCAGCCTTTGGCAGGGAGTTCTAGACCTAGGGGATAGGGATGAGGGATGAGGGATGAAAGTTATTCACTAGAGTGTTAGGAACGTGAGTTTATTAGCCTAAGATTCTCTAGATACGCTTGGTCAGTTGATTTTGGCTTCGTTTGCATGGATTGCAGCCCCCTAAATCCGCCAAAAATGGGGGACTTTGAAGCTCAAACCTGTTTTGAATTTCAGAATTTTTTGATCTCAAAGTCCCCCAGCATGGGGGATTTAGGGGGCGAAGTAACTTGGCGATAAACGATCTTATTTAATTTACGATCCTTAGCTTTAACATTTCTTACTCCATTCTTAATGGTTACTTTTTGCTGTTCACACAACATTGCTGTTCATATAAAAAGGTGGCACCAAGCTGTTAACTTCGCACCACCCATAACCTTCACCTACAAACTTAGAAAAACCGTTTAGACAAATTTAGAAAACTGGTTAGAATGGCGCGATCGCTCTAAATTCTGACTCCAGGGCATCTAGAAGTTGCTGGTCGCCGCGCTGTTTGGCCATCTGTATCCGATGGGTGAGACTACGCTGAATGTTGGCGTTGTGGATGTGCCCGACTTCTTGCAAGATGTGAAGAGGACGATCGACGGTTCGTACCTTTCGGGACTCAGAACAGGACTCACGACCAGACTTGTTAGTAGCCAAACCCTTGATGCTGTCGGCTGGCTGAGAATTGGTGGGGAGGTTTGCACCCAGTGCAGTGTGACACTGCCAACCACCAACCACAAAAGGGCTAATCAGTTCGCTTTCTCTGACTTCCAGCGTAGGGGCGTGGAATCGATAACTGGCGCTGTGGTGAGAGGGTCGCATAGGATAACACTGGGCTGGGATTCCGAGATTTCTGTAGTTTAAGCTACCGTTTGTAATTCAAGTATCCAACTTTAGAAAGATTTAAGCAAGAGGAAATCCCGCAGATTTAAGTGTTTCTAATCGCCCAAACGATGATTTGCACAAACGCCGCTTGAATCCCACTGCAACTCAGCCAACAGCAGCGAACTAAACCCCATGAGAATGCCAGTGGTCAAAAATTGCCAGACCCCAACGCAGGGTAGAGCGGCAATTCCTAGAAGATGTACGAGCGCTACGAGGAAAAAGGCCCGCGATCGCATCTTTAGCCCTGTATACAGGTAGCCGAGTGCATTGAGTCCTAGCCAGAGCGTGCAGAGTTGCGCCAAGACCTGTCCCCAACCGAGAAAAACGCTCAGGTTAGTTAGTATCAAACCTCCAAGCATCAAGATGACCCAGGCGGCAATGACTTGATTTAACGGCTCGATCGTTGTCCAGCGGCGGGCAAGTTTGACCATGATTGCAGTGCCGATGAGTGTCAGTCCTGACCAGAGAATGGCTTGAGTGCCCCAGTCGATCGCGGCAAACTGTGCGGTGATGAAAATGATGGCTGAGATTAGCCCCCACAATAGACAGGCTTGATCGATTCGAGTATAAAAAGTTGACAAAACTGTTGTGTCACCTAGCTGCCAGTGAACGCGCCACAAACCCGGCAAATCTTCGATTTCAAAGGCAGAGTGTTTGCGACGAATTAAAGGTGTTTTTAGATCAAAAAAGTCATTTTCAAATCGGATTGTTTGAAACATGGTGAAGTATATTTTGACTATTCTTTAAAGTGAATGCGTTTCTTTTGGAATTTGTTATTCCCTTCAGCGTACATTCATCATTGCGAAATAGCCAGGGCGGTTACTCTATCAACTGGGGCGATTTCGAGAGTTCTTCGCTCTATCATCAGCCACAGATCAAAAACAAAATTTACCTATTTTGAGAGATCAATTGCGAGATTTTGTATCTAAAAAAACGAATCGGGACGGCAAACAAGACCAGCCCCGATCGTTCTTATAAATCTCTAGCGTTTCAGCGAAATAACTGTCAGCTTTTCATCACTTTATCCGTTTACAATTTCGCCACCATTGGGGTGCAAGATTTGACCTGACATGTACGAAGAATCGTCAGAGGCAAGAAACACATAGCAAGGAGCTACTTCTTCTGGCTGACCCGCTCGCTGCATCGGCACCTGTTGACCAAACTTCTCCACCTTCTCTTCTGGAAAAGTCGAAGGAATTAATGGAGTCCAAATCGGCCCCGGCGCAACCCCATTTACTCGAATTCCCTTCTTCACAAGTGACTGAGACAGGGAACGTGTAAAAGCTACGATCGCTCCTTTTGTAGACGAATAATCGAGCAGTTGTTGATTGCCTTGATAGGCGGTAACAGAAGTCGTGTTGATAATAGCGCTACCTGATTGAAGGTGAGGCAAAGCCGCTTTGGTTAAGAAGAACATCGCAAAAATATTAGTGCGAAAGGTGCGTTCTAACTGCTCGGCGGTGATGTTTTCAATGCTTTCTTGAGGGTGCTGCTCGGCGGCGTTGTTAACCAGAATCTCCAGGTGCCCAAACTCAGCGATCGTCTTTTGAACTGCCTGTTTACAAGTTTGCTCGTCACCCAAATCTCCAGGTAATAATAGGCAGCGTCGTCCTTCTTTTTCGACCATTTTTGCGGTCTCTTGAGCATCATCATCTTCGTTGAGATAAGCGATCGCGACATCTGCGCCTTCTTTCGCGTAGAGAACGGCCACCGCACGACCAATGCCGCTGTCGCCCCCCGTGATCAGAGCCACCTTGTTGAGTAACTTTTCACTTCCTTTGTAGTGAAACCCCTGACTACGGGGCAAGGGTTGCATTTCAGACTCTTTTCCGGGACGTTGATCTTGATGTTGAGCAGGCTGTTGTGTTTCTGCGGTTTGAGACATGAGATTTCTCCTACTAAATTGTTTGGTTTGTTATGGGTTTGATGAAGTTGAATTAGCGCGAATTTGATCAAACGCTTCGCTAATTGTTAACCCAAAACTTCTCCTATATCCCCGCTAAAGGGAAGAGTTTGAGCCGATTTTGTCCTAAAGTTTGTCATTTTGTAGAGGACAAAGAATCTGGACGATGAAGCGAAAGAATTGACTCAAATTCAGATGAGATCAGACAAACAAAAATCCCAAAAAATAAGCTTCTTGGGATAATAGTGGGGAGTTGTGTCGCAGGTTTATTTATTCGACTTTTAGAAGAACAAGATACTCACATCTGCTCAAGCTCTCCTTCTCTTTCTACCTGCTAATCACCAAAAAATTAGCGGCAAGGTAGAGAGATCTAACGCCAAACTTGTTCTCCATCTTCGTTCAATCTTGCCATACGAATCATGTCCGAAATCTCTTCGGCATCTTTGACATGGTGTAGTGGCTTCTTCTCACCCTCTGACGTTTCAAAAACAAAGTAGGTCGGAACCACAATGTGATCACCCGTAATATCAGGAGCATCTACAGCCACCTGTTGAGCCTTTTCTTCGAGCGATTTCGATTCGTCAATGCGATCGCCAGGATTACTCGCCAAATATTCTTTATCCAACTCTTCTTTGTGTGCTCGTTTTTGCTCTGGATCGACCTCTTGGGGAGTCATCGGTTGGTTGATCCCAGATTGATTATCAGCAGGTTTTGAGTCTTTGTTCATAACAGTTACATCTCAAATTTCATGAGTACAAATATAAAAAAAAAGAGGCGCGATCGCCTCCTTCAAATGAGTGAATAGTTGAGTACTCCAAAAGCGGGAGAATCAAACCTCTAACAATTGAGAAGTAGACCCCTAGGGACGATGCTTTGGCCCATAGCCAATAACAGCAACTTTGTGACGATAAATCAGTTCTGCACCGTACCATCCTGTAATCGCAATCAGCGTAGCCACTATCAGCGAGAGGATCAATCCAATGGGCAAAATTGCCCCAGTTTGATTGCCCCATCTCAACCAAAAGCTTGCTGCTGAAATTGCCAGAGCCGCCACGTTTCCAGTCATGTGGGCCCAGCCTGCACTGTGTTCACGAACGCGATCGATTTTCACAAAGTCGCTCATTCCAGTCGCCGCAGCCACCAATCCTGAAACGATCCCGGCTCCGATTAGCCAAAAAGAAGCTCTTGCCCAAAAAGAATCGCTGGTGAGCCAGTAGCCAACATCAGTGCCCAGAGCGCCCGTGAGAAAAGCGATCGGAAATGTGACTAACAAAGGGTGAAGGGGATGACCAGCGATCGCAACGGTACTGGGGACACCGCTATCTCGATATTCTGCCTCATCCGCCTCAATAATGGGAGGAATGCTAGGGGTTCTTGCGCGTGTCATAAGGGTCTCCTGTGGGGTGAGAAAGTGAGGTTAAATAGTTGCTATCGGCTTTGAGAAAATTCTCTTGATAAGTTGATCACGAGGCAGAAAATTGCTCTACATGGGCTTCGCTTTCCAGGGTTAACTTTCCTGGTTGAGCGTCCAATTTTTTAAGTTTCAAAGCCATGCCTTCTAGCTCAAAGTTTTGGAGATCTAGTAGACTCTTAGCTTGTTCTAAAAGCGCGTTTGTCAACTCAGGAGGAAGGTCTTGTCCTTCTGTATAGTGCAGATCTTCTAATAGGACTTGCTGACCATCTGGACTGACTCTAGGAACTGCCGTAAAAGCAACTCGCTTTCTCTCTTGGGTGTCCTGTAAAATCACATCAGTACTCAGGGCGATTTTGCCTTCTCCAGGTAGACCAAATTCAACTTTTTGGGTGTCTACTGTCGCGACTTGACCATTGACATGAACATCCAAATTTTGCATTTTCTCACCAATAAAATCGGATTGAAAAGCACGATTAATATCTGCTTCTGTCAAAACAACATAAGCTTCCGCTTCGGTCGGACGGTTTAACTCAATCTTGCCAAAAGCAGCACTCAACGGATTGATCGAAACGCTTCCAGTATTCACCTGCATTTCTTCGATCCGGAGGTCTTGCTGCATGACCATCCCTTCTGCTTTGATGGAAACTGAATCAACCGCTCCTGAAACTAGCTTTAGCGGATCGGTTTCAATTTCTACATCCAATTTTTCGACTTCATCTAGTTGGCTAGAAATTCCTATTTCTGCAACCTTGTTGAGGGCTTGCTCTCCCAAATCGGGCATCTGATCGCTCCTTTGCCTATCGTTCTATGGCGATACTTTAAGACATCACCAAGACAAACCGAATCTACAACGCGATAGAGAGGCGGAGCGATCGTTCTCTACCTTTAGAGCAAAGAGCGGCATCATTGAGAACAACTGAGTTTAATGTGAATGCGGTGCAAAATTTTCGCTTCGGTATCCAGCACTTCCGCTCCCCAAGCTGCCAATTCTAGTTTAGTTCAACTCTCTAGCCTTTCTGGTTTGGGCGGGTAGATCGGTCAAATAGCGAGGAAGCTCAACCAAAAAAGTCGATCCCTGCCTCAGTTGGCTCGCAACGGAAATTTCTCCCTCCATTAGATCCGTTAGTGCTTTGGTGATGGCTAACCCCAATCCTGTTCCGCCCTGGCAGCGGGTCGCAGTCTGGTTGATTTGTCGAAATTCTTGAAAGATTGACTTGAGATCTTGGTCAGCGATGCCAATTCCGGTGTCTCGAACGGCGATCGCCACTCGATCATCTCGCCACACTTCCACTTCGATCGTGACCCATCCCTGGTCTGTGAACTTAATCGCATTTGAAAGCAGATTGGCAAGAATTTGTCGAACTCGCTTGCGATCGTTAACAATCTCTAATTCTTGAGGCAAATGGACTTGTATTTGAATATTTTTCTGATTTTTTTGCGGTTTCACGTCTTCGACTAGAGTTGTCACAAGCTCACATAAATCAAATGATTCTAAGTGAAGTTCTAATTGTCGCGATCGTAGTTTTGAAAAGTCTAAAATGTCCTCAATCAGCGTCAGTAAATGTTGACCGTTTTGAAAAATTCGCTCGATCATCCTCAAGTGCTGTGGCTCAAATCGATGGTGAAATTGGCGCAGCAGAAGGTTTGAAAATCCCAGAATCGCATTCATCGGAGTGCGTAATTCGTGAGACATCGTAGCGATGAATTGTGATTTTAAGCGATCGGCTTCAACCAATTCCAGATTTTGAAGCTGCATTTGTTGAAGTTGCTGCTCCATTTGTTTGCGAGCCGTGATGTTACGCGCTAGCCAACGAAGCGCGATCGGGCAATTTTGACAATCTTTAACGACTGATATCGTCAGCGCTGCATCAAAAGAAATTTGGTTGTTAGTGATTAGCTTGATTTCCCATTCTTGAATGCGATCGACCGTCTGTAATTGTAGTAGCAACGATCGAAAAGCTTGCTGATAATCTCCACGCACAAAACTTTCTAAAACCTTGCCCACCAAGCACTTTGAGTTTAGGCTAAAAAGCTCTGATGCAGCCTGGTTTGCTTCTTGAATCTTGCCGTAGATATCAGTAATTAAATAAGCATCGGGAGCAAATTCAAATAAGTCTTGATAGCGGTGATACTCAGTTTCTAGCGTCTCCCGGACGTGGTTGAGGTGCTCATTTTGTTGATAGAGAACCCCTTCAGCGGCCCTCAGTTCTTCAAGGGCAGTCGAGAGCGCCGCCAAGTAACCAAGTAGGCTAGATTGTCCAACAGAGTCCTCACTGACGGCCTTATACAACTCAGCTTCACGCTGTTCTATTTGCTCTAAATGTCTGACGATTAGGGTGCGATCGTCTGTATTTTTTTGTTCATCCATGTCATTGCCCAATACAAAAAATTGCTCTTTGACAGGAAAAAATGTGTTCAGAGCAATTGCCTGAAAACAGTTTTAGAACTTGCCTCTCAAATGGAATTAAGCGTGAGAAATTAATTGATTACTGATTGATTACAGTGAGTAGCAAATCGTTTTAGTTAGCGTTTTACTTCCTTCTGGAGAGGCTAAACAGTTAATCAATTTTTTTTAATGAATTTAATCCAAATTCAGCAATCTCTATTGAATTAGTAAATTTTTATTAAATTCTTACTTGTTTCTGACAGTTAGATTGTTGCAGGGCTGTAATGATTTGCAATCCGCTTTTGGGCTGAGATGAGAGAGTTTCTAAGTCATCAACTTATAAATGAGCTAATTTCTCCCTCGCTTCTCAGCTTGTTTGATTAATCGACTGGATGAAAGTAGAAGGCTAATCCCAGCACTACGTAGGCAGCAAGTAACAAAATACCTTCGAGCCAGTTCGATCGCCCATCAGAGCTAATCGAATTGGTGATCAAAACTGCCACCGCAACGGCGACTAATTCAAATGGGTTGAAGTTTAAATCCATTGGTTTTCCCAAAATCCAGCCCACGATCACTAGAAGCGGAGCTACAAATAAGGCAATTTGCAGACTCGACCCAACGGCGACTGAGACGGAGAGATCCATTTTGTCTTTCATGGCTACTGTGACCGCCGTTGCATGTTCCGCAGCGTTGCCAATGATCGGCAGCAAAATCACGCCCGTAAATAGGGCAGTCAATCCTAATTTAGAGGTGGCTTCTTCTAGGCTATCGACCAGAAGTTCGGACTCGATCGCCACCAGCAGCGTGCAGGCTAATAAAACTCCCACCCAAAGCCAGAGATTGACGGTGTGGCGATCCGTTTCTCCGGTCAGGTTGGCGGAGGCGATTTCGACAACTTCCTGTTCTGCGACCCCGGCATCATAGAGATAGGTGTGGGTTTTCATAGAAAACAGCAGTGTCAAACAGTAAACAGCAATCAGCACAAAGGCAACCGAAACGGAGAGTTTCTGAATCGTCAGGTCACTGATCCCCGTTGAGGTGTAGTTGACCGCTGTCGGCAGCAATAGCGCAATCACAGCCAGATTCATCGAAGATGCATTGACCCGCGCGACGATCGGCTGAAATTCCTGTTCTTTGTGGCGCAGTCCTCCCAGCAGCATCGATAGCCCCATCACGAGCAGCAAGTTACCAATAATTGATCCCGTGAGACTGGCTTTGACGACATCGATCAGTCCCGCGTTAAGGGCAACCAAGGCAATGATCAATTCCGTTGCGTTGCCAAAGGTGGCATTGAGCAGTCCGCCCAGGGTGGCTCCTACGACTACGGCAATTTCTTCGGTGGCGGTGCCCATCCAGGCGGCCAGAGGTAGAATCGCCAAACCTGCCGTGACAAAGACGACCAGCGATCCCCAATGCAGAAAGTGAGCCGCGATCGACACAGGCACAAACAGCAGCAGGAAAATAAAAATTAGATTTTTGACTGACATTAAAACTTCTCAATCGGTGAAGGGAGTTCGTCGGGATCTAGAATACCTAGTCGATCGCAACGCTTTGTAGGAAGTTGCTTCTTTTGATTTGAGTCGTCGGTTTGAGGCACCAATTTGAGCCAAACAATTTGAGCAACAATTTGAGTTACAAATCCTTTCGAGGTCTGAAGCGATCGTAAAGTCTTGTACAAAACTCTTAAGCCATCCTTAAGTTGACTTCTGCTTTGCGGTTCAATCAGTTATGTTGCAGGTTCCGATTCCTTTTGAAAGGCCGAGTGAAACGCCTGACTATCGATCGCTCTGCCTTTTCAAAAATCTGTAGCGCTTGAGAATGTAACGCTTAAGACTGACCTGATCCCCCAAATTCTAAGCGCTGAGTCAGATTTGTCTGTGAGAAGGGTTTCGCTATAGTTCCGTTTGATTGAAACTGATTCAAACTCTGAAAATCGGTTTCCCGTTAAGTTTTTATCCAATTTCAAAGCTGTTTTAAGCTGATCCTTTGGTCTTCTACCCTGGCTGCGGCGATCGTGTTTTTGACGAAGCTTGCGAATCGCCCGCGATTAAAGTCTTGCTGTATAGTACAAATGAATTACGTTAGCTAGAGGCAATTTGTTTGATTCTGCCTCTACAGCAGGCTTTACCCCATCTCCCTAACCCCAAAAACTTTCTCTATGACTTCGATTTTTGATGCCTCACTCGATTTGTGTGCCCCCGCAACGAATGCAGCAAGTTTGCAGAATGGCGATCCCCAGCGTCTTGATCTCACCCCAGACGAAAACCATCCCCTCAAAACGGCGATCGGTGTTTACGTCACGATTCATGGGCACTTTTACCAGCCGCCCCGCGAAAATCCTTATTTGGATGCGATCGAGCGTCAGCCCAGTGCGTCCCCCTTTCACGACTGGAACGAGCGAATCCACCACGAATGCTATCGCCCCAACGCCTTTGCCCGCATTCTCAACGACCAGGGCGAACTGGTGGGGATCGTCAACAACTACGAATATTTGAGCTTCAACATTGGCCCGACGTTGATGAGTTGGATCGAGCGTCACGATGTCGAAGTCTACCAACGAATTCTCGAAGCCGATCGCAAAAGCTGTGCGCGACTGAATGGACACGGTAACGCGATCGCTCAAGCTTACAATCACATGATCTTGCCTCTGGCTAACGATCGCGACAAACGCACTCAGATTCGCTGGGGGAAAGCCGACTTTCGATCGCACTTTGGTCGTGATCCCGAAGGTATGTGGCTCGCTGAAACTGCCGTAGACTATCCCACGCTTGAAGCTTTGGTAGACGAAGGCGTTCAATTTATCATTTTGGCTCCCTCCCAGGCTCAACGCTGTCGGGCGATCGACGCTCCCAACTGGATCGAAGTCGGCGGTGGTCAGATTGATACGACTCGTCCTTACCGATGTTTCTTGAACAGTGAGGAGAGAGGAGAGAGGAGTGAGGAGTCAGAACGCCGCTATATTGACATCTTCTTTTACGATGGGCCGATTTCTCGCGATATGGGATTTGATACCGCTCTCAGCAGTTCTCATAATCTGGCGGGGCGATTGGGTCAGGCGGTGCGCGGGGATCATCGTCCGACTCAGCTAATTGCGGCGGCAACCGATGGCGAAACCTTTGGACACCACAAAGGCGGGACTGAGAAATGTCTGGCCTACGCCTTCGAGCATGAATTTTCTCGTAAAGGCTGGACGGTCACTAACTTTGCCCACTACCTCAGCCTCAACACGCCTACCTGGGAAGTCGAACTCAAACCCGTCACGGCCTGGAGTTGTGCCCACGGAGTCGATCGCTGGCAAGACGACTGTGGCTGCGCGAGTGGCGGCGGATGGCACCAAAAATGGCGGCGACCTTTGCGCGATTCTCTTGACTGGCTGCGGGATCAACTGGTCAAAGTCTACGAAGAGACGGGCAAGAAATTCTTTAAAGATGTCTGGTTGACGAGGGATGAGTACATTCAGGTGGTGCGCGATCGCTCTCCTGCCAATGTCAATCGATTTCTTGCTCAACATCAGCGCCACAAACTCAGCGCGATCGAACGCATCGACGCGCTACGACTGTTAGAAATGCAGCGTCACGCCATGCTGATGTACACGAGTTGCGGCTGGTTTTTTGAGGAGCTTTCTCGCCCCGAAGGAACGCAAATTCTTCGTTACGCTTCCAGAGCGCTAGAGCTGGCCGGAGATGTGGCAGGCGTGCAGCTTGAAAAAGGCTTTGTGAAACGGCTGGCGCTGGCTCCCAGTAATGTAGATTGCTTTAAAAATGGAGCAGAAGTCTATCGGCAGTTGGTGATCTCGGCACAGATTAACTTTGAGCAAGTCGCTGCCCACTACGCGATCAGTTCTTTGTTCCAGACCTTTACGAGAGAACAGCGCGTTTACTGCTATGCCGCTCACCAGTTAGATTACCAGCTTCAGCGCATGGGATCGCTCACTCTCGCTGTCGGACAGCTTCAACTCACGTCCGAAATTACTCGCGAGACGGAGCATTTGGCTTTTGCGGTGCTGCATTTGGGCGGCTGGGATTTCCACTGTTGCATTCAGCCTTTTGCCGGCCGCAGGACTTACGCTCAACTTAAGGATTCTCTGTTTGGCTCTCTCAAGCAGGCGAGTGCGGCGCAGACCATTTTGGCGATGAATCAGATGTTTGGCAACCAGTCTCACAGTCTGCAAAATTTATTTGCCGAAGAACGCCATCGAATTATGCGCCTCTTGAGTCAAGAAACGTTGACCCGATTGGATCAGCTTTATACACAGGTCTATCGCGATAACTACGGCGTTTTGATGGCGTTTCATCGGGACGAATTGCCCGTTCCACAAGAATTGCAGGTCGCGGCTGAGATTGCTTTGGGTCATCGCTTACTTGTCGCTCTACGATCGCTCGAACAAGACCACAGCGATCCCGATAGCCTGGAACTTAGCGCCAGTCGAATTGCCGAATTGGATGCGATCGCCACCGAAGCCAACCATCTACACTGTCAGCTAAATCTTCCCGAAGTCAAACAAACCCTCGAAAGATTGGTGCGGCGATCGCTCTGGAATTTGTTGAATCCGATTGATCCCCAGACGGCTGAGACGGAGATTCACTGTATTGAGCAGTTGATTGAGTTTGGGCAAAAGCTTCAATTCAATTTGACAATGGCTCAAGCTCAAGAATTGTATTTTGTCTGGCTGCGATCGACTGAGGAAAGGGAACGATCGCCCCAACTTCTAGCGTTAGGCAAAAAATTAGCGGTAGACGTTGAGATCTAGCCGCTTTCAGAGTTCTGGTTGAGATGATTTGTGTTTGTTTTGGGGTAGAGATTTAACCGTCTTCTATCCCTTTTTTGTGTAAATGTCTTAAAGTCTCCCATAAATGGGAGTTAGGAGGCAGAAACGGTTAGTGACGAGGCGAAGAAATCGAGTTTTTATTTTGAAGAAACCGCCTACAGATTGCGCTGAAACTCTTCTAGCAAATCCAGCAAACTGACCTGACACTGCATCGGCACCAGATCGCTCAAGGGCACTTCTCGCTTGCCGCCCCCTAATTTAATGGGAATGCTTTGCAGAACTTTGAGAATCTGATCTTCCTGGATCGAGCCGCTAGAGAGCAGAGGATAGAGCTTTTCTGCCAAAACGGTGTGCAGATGAGCGTCTGACAGATAGAGATGCCATTTAGCAACATCAATGTAGACATTTTCACCAATTTCGGCGGCTAGATTCTCGATCGCTTCAGAGGTACTTAGGTTTGCCATAAAAAAAGTCAGTTTAGAGTTGTTTTGTATCCGATCCTTCTAGCGTCTGGCTAGTTGCAAAAACTCTACTTTTTGGCTGATTTCGTCACTTTTTCTTTCGGCTTAAAGCCTGTTGCGGGCGCGGGTGTAGCGGGAGACGGTTCAGAATAGTCGGCGATCGCAAACACATAGATGGCATGAGCCACCAGAATCGCCGCCCAACCGCCCGTTACTCCAACTGCCCAGGGCCAATCGTGATTTTGAATGATCTTAAAAAACCACAACCCCGAATTACAGGCAGTGAATAGCGGCACATGAGTTGCAAAGGTCATGCGATCGTCCAGGCGACGATAATCAGCGTCTTTGCGATCGGGAATACGAGACCAACGGGGAGGCATAGGACAAAACCTTGTAAATAGCTGACTACCTTTATGTTAGCGGTTTGCCGTTCTCTCTACTCAGGAACGATCGCGGAGAACAAAGCTGAATAGTCGGCATCGGATAACCCCAGGGCGATCGCTCGCTCCAAAACTTTCTGAACGCCTTCGACATTGCTGACTTCGAGCTTTGCAGACTGGGCGGCTGTGAGAAATAGATTGATATCTTTTTGCAAATGTTTGGTCGGAAAGTTGGGCTTGGAGTAGTCACGATCGCGCATTCGCTGTAATTTCTTATCAAACGTTGGGGCATACAGCGCACTCTGTCTAAGAATTTTCATAAAAGCTTCGACCTCCACGCCCTGAGCCGCTACTAATCCCAAACTGGCCGCAAACGCACTCGTCAGAGATCCAATAAGCTGGTTGAGCGACAATTTTACCGCCGCCGCCGATCCGACTGAACCTAAGAGAACGGGATCTGATCCCAAAACTTGCAGCACGGGTAGCCAGCGATCGAACTGTTGTGGCTCTGCGCCCACCATGATCATGAGTGAACCCGATCGCGCTTCTGGAATGCTGCCCAACACAGGGGCTTCTAAGTAGTCGCCGCCCGCAGCCACCACCTGATCTCGAATGGCTTGACTTTCTAAAGGGGCGATCGTCCCCATCTGAATCACCGTTTTTCTAGTCAGCTTCGCAGCATCAGAAAGCAGTGTGACCTGAATCGCTGAAGCATCTGTGAGCATGAGAATCACACAGTCTGAGTTGGCGATCGCCGCTTGGGGAGAATGAGCGATGGTTGCTCCCGTCAAAGATTCCAGTTTAGAAGCGGTACGATTGTAGACCGTGAGCGAGTGCCCCGCATCGATCAAACGCTGTGCCATCGGTAGCCCCATCAGCCCGATTCCTAAAAAGCCAATCTTCACCATTTCACCTCTCAAATTTAGACGCTTGATCTTGGATAGTTTAGACCGATCAACAAACGCTCTAGCAATTTAGGAGCGATTCCTTCCCGCCCGATCGTTTATTCTTCATTCCCGATCGTTTATTCTTCTCGCCCAACGGCTAATCGTTCATTCCCGATCGTTTATTCTTCTTGCCCAACGGCTAATCGTTCATTCCCGATCGTTTATTCTTCTTGCCCGATCGTTTATTCTTCCTGCCCGATCGTTTATCCTTCCTGACCGACTGCTTATCCTTCATCCCTCTCTTAGGATTGTGAATTAAATAAGATCGTTTATTGCCAAGTTACTTCGCCCCCTAAATCCCCCATGCTGGGGGACTTTGAGATCAAAAGAATTCTGGAATTCAAAACGGTTTTGAGCTTTAAAGTCCCCCAAATTTGGGGGATTTAGGGGGCTGCAATCCATTGAAACGAAGCCAAAATCAACTGACCAAGCATATTTAGAGAATCTCAGGTTAATAAACTCGCGTTCCTTAACGAAGTACCAAACCCCCAACTCCACCATTCTCCACCCCATCCCCCCACAGCGTCACAGTTTGCGCTATGACTAAGATCGTCCAGAAATTTCTGAGTATGTTACGGCTAACCGAAATCAAGCTTCCCCTTGATCACCCTGACGATGAGATCAAGACAGCCATTCTCAAAAAGCTACAAATCAGTCCCAAAGACCTGATCCGCTATTCGATCTTCAAACGCAGCTACGACGCTCGAAAGAAAGACGCGATCGCTCTGGTCTACATTTTGGATGTGGAAACGCCTCAAGAGCAGCGCCTGCTTCAACGCTTCAAAAAAGACCCTCATGTGATGGTCACTCCCGATATTAGCTATCGTTCGGTTGCTCAAGCACCCAGCGATTTGACACTACGCCCGATCGTCATTGGCAGCGGCCCCTGCGGCATGTTTGCGGCTTTGATGCTGTCGAGAATGGGATTTCGCCCGATCGTGTTAGAACGCGGCAAATCGGTAAAAGAACGCACTGCCGACACCTTTGGCTTTTGGAAAAAGAGAGAAGACTTTAATCCAGAGTCCAACGCGCAGTTTGGAGAAGGCGGCGCGGGCACATTTTCAGACGGCAAACTCTACAGCCAGGTGCGAGACTCTCAACACTACGGGCGCAAGGTCTTAAATGAACTTGTCAATGCGGGCGCTTCTCCAGAGATTCTCTACATTAACAAACCGCACATTGGCACCTTCAAGCTGGTGGGCATTGTCGAAAAAATGCGGGCGACGATCGAGTCTCTCGGTGGCGAAATTCGCTTTCAAAGTCGGGTGGAGTCGATCGACATTCAAGCCGGACAGGTGAGAGGCGTAACGTTGGCGAATGGGGAATATCTCCGCAGCGATCATGTCGTTCTCGCAGTGGGACACAGTGCCAGAGATACCTTTCAGATGCTCTTCGATCGCGGCGTTTATATCGAATCCAAACCCTTCTCGATCGGCTTTCGAGTCGAGCATCCCCAAACGTTGATTGATCAGTGCCGCTTTGGCGAAAAAGCAGGTCACAAACTTCTGGGCGCGGCAGACTATAAACTGGTTCACCACTGTCAAAACGGACGATCGGTCTATAGTTTTTGCATGTGTCCGGGTGGATTGGTTGTGGCTGCGACTTCCGAACCGGGACGAGTCGTGACCAACGGCATGAGCCAATATTCTCGCAATGAGCGCAACGCCAACAGTGGGATCGTGGTCGGCATCACCCCTGACGATTATCCCGGTCATCCGCTCGCAGGCATTGACTTTCAGCGTCGCTTGGAATCACGAGCGTTTGAACTGGGTGGAGGCACCTACGAAGCGCCAGGGCAGTTGGTCGGAGATTTTATCGCCGATCGTCCCTCTCAGACTTTGGGCAGCGTCAAGCCGTCTTATGCGCCAGGGGTACATTTGGGCGATTTGAGTCAGAGTTTGCCAGAGTATGCGATCGCTGCCATCCGCGAAGCTCTCCCTGCTTTTGACAAACAGATCGCTGGATTTGCTATGCACGATGCCGTCTTGACTGGAGTCGAAACTCGCACCTCTTCGCCCATTCGCATCAAGCGCAAAGAAGATTATCAGAGCCTCAACACTCAAGGACTCTATCCCGCTGGAGAAGGAGCCGGATACGCAGGAGGCATTCTCTCGGCGGGCATCGACGGGATCAAAGTCGCGGAGGCCGTCGCCCTCAACATCGTGAATTCTAGAAACTAAAAAATCACAAGGTCTAAAATTCCCGATGATTTAGCAAGCTGGCATCTTCTCGTTGATTGATTGCCTCATTCACTCGCTGCCACAAGTCTTGATCCTGGCGATAGAGGCTCAGAGCGGCGATCGCGTCCTTAGCGTCCTGAATCCGTCTGCTCGTAACCAGTGACAGCAAAAAGTCTAACGGCTCGTCTTGTCGAAGCATCGCGATCGCCAGCAGTCCGGTTTGTCTGAGTTCTGCATCTTTGACTTGGTGCCACCAGGTTTGAAGAATGGGAAAGGCTGCGGGTAGGCGACTCTCACCCAGAGCCATCGCGGCCACTTCTGCAATCTCGGTGTCTTCGCGCAGAGGAGATGATTTGCGGGCGTAAAGTTGGCGAGTCACGAGAGAAAGCGATCGCCCCGGTGCCAACGTCAGCAGCCCCAACAGACACTCAGAAATCACGGGTGGCTGATCCCCAATCTGGACTCTCAATCGCAACAGCGGAACGCCTCGATCGTCGTTGGTGTAGGTGATGGCTCGTGCGGCGGCGACTCGTGCATCTGTCTCCGGATCGGCCAAGAGGTCAGCGAGTTCGCTCCAAACGTGGGGATAGTTCATTCTCACCAGTCCCAGCGCGCAGACTCCCCTCAAACTCGCTGCGGTATCTTGCTTGTCTTTCCAGACGGACTCCATCTGAACATGCCGAATGCCCCGCAAAAACAGGTCTTCATTGCTGTAGTTGAGTTGATAGAGCGCCTTCGCAATCCGAAATTTTGCCTGACAGCCTTGATCCGTTTCAGCAGGATTGACCATCAAGCGATCGAAGGCTTCGCCCAAAGCTGGCATTAGATCATACAGTTCAGCGTCACCAATAATTTTGGTGGCTTGAGAAACGGCGATCGCAAACTTACTCTTGAGAACTTGATGCAGTGTAGCGATCGCTTCCTCCGAAGTGGGATCAGACCACACAGCCGTCAAAAGCGCCAAAGTTTCTTCAAGCTTGCGTGACTTTGCCATTGGGAAGACCGAAGACCAGGGACATGAGACGCGAGATAGCGAACCAGGAATTCTTGATGCTGATTCTTCTCAAAAGTCTAACGTCTCCTGCCCAGCGTCTATCTCAAAACTCAACGCCCGACGCGCAGATCGTCAAAATTTCAGGTCTGCAAAGCTTGATGGTAACAGTGATCCCCTGTGCCCCTTCGCCTTCGAGATCTTCGACATAGCCGGGATACGCTTTTCGGGCTTCTAATGCGCTGTTAAACGGGCCAAAATAGTAAGTGCATTGGGGATCAGCCGTGGTAACCTCAACCCACCAGCGATTGAGCATCGCCCGAATAAATCCCGCCATCACCTGTTTGAAAATGTTGAACAGTTTCATGATTGATTTTTGGATTTTAGTATTGTAAGAATTTTTCGATCGCGTTGCACCGCTCAGATCACTTTCGACATTCTTCGTTCTCTGACGACTGCTCGACAACTTCGATCGCTGCGTGCTTAAAAGTGACCCTACTCTTTCATGTGTAGCGTTTCCGTTAGCGATGTCAAGTCAAATGTCAGAAATTTGTAACAATCTTTTTACAGCAAATCGCAGGTCGTCGCGTCGTGTTTATACCTTGAGGAGGAAGTGTCGCTACGTCCAGAGGTATAGGCTAGTCTAGCCCAGCCAGGAAAGGGGTAGAAAACCTGTGGTTGCGCCTTCGTGACTTGCTCACCTGGATCAGTCCACGATCGTTTCTCAAAACTGCCCTGTGCGTCAGACCTCCCTCTTTCACTCCCAATCATGAGCGACTAATGAGCGACGCTACAGAATCAAGACTCCAAACGGAAGCGTTTTTGCGTAATCAGGAACAACAGATCGCCGGGATTTTAGCCAAACTTCCGGATCTGATTTCTCGATACGATCGCGCCCTTCGCTATCTTTATGTGAGTCCCGCGATCGAACACATCACTGGGGTTGCGCCTCATCAATTTATCGGCAAGACACACCAGGAAATGGGAATGCCGCCAGAAGTGGTCACGGTGTGGAGAAAAAATTTACAAACGGTGTTTGCGACCGGACAGGAGCGAGCGGCGCAGTTTAAGTATCCAGGGATCAATGGGGTGCGATATTTTGATGCGACCCTGATGCCCGAATTTGGGGCGGATGGTTTGGTCGAGACGGTCTTGGTGATTAGTCGAAACATGACCGATCTCCAGCGCGCCGAAGAAAAATTAGCCGTCAGTCAAGAATTTTTGTCACTCGCTCAAAAAGCCGGAAAGATTGGCAGCTTTGATTGGAATGTCAAAACGGGAATCAGCCGATGGAATGAGCAGCTAGAAGAGATGTTTGGGTTTGCGGCGGGCAGCTACGACGGCAGATATGAAGGATGGCGCGATCGCGTTCATCCAGACGATATCTCTAGAGTCGAACAGAGCCTTCAAGAATCCATGCAGCAGCAGATTATGGATTGGCAAAGTGAGTACCGAGTGTTTCGGGCTGATACAGATGAGTTGCGCTGGGTAAATGCGAGAGGACAAGTTTTTTACAGCGAGTTAGGAACACCCGTGCGAATGATTGGGGTTGTGATCGATATCAGCGAACGTATGCGCGTCGAAGACGAACGCAAACAAGCAGAAGAAGCCCTACAACAAAGTGAACTGCTATTTCGCAATCTGGCGGATACGATGCCGCAAATGTTTTGGATCACGCGACCCGACGGCTATCACGAATACTACAACCAACGCTGGTATGAATACACCGGAGCCAGCCCCGAACAAACAGAAGGGGAAGGCTGGAGTACGATTTTGCA
>NZ_JBJPHU010000207.1:0-5745 GCF_052939515.1 Phormidesmis sp. 146-33 | reverse complement strand
GGGGGCAAAAGCCGTGAACAACGAAGCGGAAAAACTCTCATCGAATTCACGTTAAATAAGATCGTTTATTGCCAAGTTACTTCGCCCCCTAAATCCCCCATGCTGGGGGACTTTGACAAAGGAAAGATTGCCAAAGTTCAAAGCCAGGAACGCCCCCTAAATCCCCCATGCTGGGGGACTTTGACAAAGGAAAGATTGCCAAAGTTCAAAGCCATGACGACGGCTCAAAGTCCCCCATTTTTGGGGGATTTAGGGGGCGAAAGATCTCAGCAATGACAGAGATCGATCGACGTGTGTCTACACGGCATTCAAAAGGGGGACGTTGATTAGAAAGTTGCACATTGCCTACATTATCAATTAGGCATTATCAATTAGACATTGAACGATGATTGGTCGCGTGAGTTGAAAGGTTCCTGTAATGGCATTTTGGTTATCTCAGTGTAGGAGGATGGATCGGGAAAACTACGCTAAATTTTCGTCTGGGTTATCACTGGTGACTGTTTCGCTTATTTCTTCTTCGCTTTGTTCTTCCATGAGAAGAATGACCCCCTGGGGTTGGCGATCGACCCCCATCAGCGGAGTACACCTGACCTGACAACAAATCCTTCTGCCACGACGGTTGACTGCCTCCAGGGTTAGCTTAATGCCGTCGAGATATTGCTCAATGAGACAGCCCCGCAGGGCTTGCACCAGTTGCTCAACCGGAAGCCCAATGTCGAGATTGAGAAAGTTTTGTCCCAGGGCTTCTGTCATTCTCAGCCCCCACAGATCTTCGGCTTTATCGTTCCAGACTTGCACTTGGAGATTGCGATCGACGACCACAACTCCGCCTTTTAAGCTGGACAAAATTGATTCTAGAAAGGCATTGCTGTGATTTAAGTCCTCGGTGCTGCGCTGAAGTTCGTCGTTGACGGTCTGCAATTCTTCGTTGGTCGAATGCAGTTCTTCATTCATGGTTTCGAGTTCTTCGTTGGTCGATTGGAGTTCTTCGTTGGTGGTTTCGAGTTCTTCGTTGGTCGATTGGAGTTCTTCGTAGGCGGTTTCGAGTTCCTGGTTGGCGTGTTCAAGTTCTGCTTGGAGGCGTTTGTAGTGGCTGACATCGATGAACGTAATGCTGATGCCTAAGATTTGATCTGCATCAAACAAAGGTGAAACTTGCACATTGAATGTCATGACTTCGCCTTGACCCACGGGGTAAGCGACATTACTGATATTGACGGTTTGACGAGTTTGGTAGGCTCGCTCGATACACGATCGCAACTCCACCGGGCGATAAGAAACTTCGAGATCTTGAAGCGGACGATCGAGATCACGGGCGCTCAGGTTAAACAAAGTTTTGGCAGATTTGTTGGCTAAAGCAAGTCGCCCGTCGGGATCGATGATCAAGGTTGCTAAGGTTCCCATCTCAAACGCTGCCTCTCTGAGACGTAATTGATTAGGAAGCTGATCGACCGTTTCACCATCGTCTGTAGAAGTCATTCCTAGCAGGTGATCACGCACCTTGAGCTTGGCGACTTTACTAAAAACGCGGCATCTCAGATCGATCGGCGCAAAAATATTGGAATGCGTGATCAGCATTTCTGCTTTGCCGAGAAAGAGAAAGCCGTCGTTTCGCAGTGCAAAATGAAAGCGGTTGAGAATTCTCTCCTGGGTTTCTGCATTAAAGTACATCAACGTATTGCGGCACATTAATAAGTTGAGTTTAGAGATCGGAGCATCTTGAATCAGATCCAAACGCCCAAAAATCACCGATCGCCGCAACTCTTCTCGGACAACATAGCGATTGTCGGCGGTGGGGTCGAAATATTGCGCCAACTGACTGCTAGACACTGCTTCCAGGCTTTCGGGCGGATAGATGGCTTGACGAGCTTGACTTAAGGCTTCTTCGTCTACATCGGTGGCATAGACTTTGACGTGCTCTCTAAAGTCACTCAGTCCAAGCGTGTCAGCCAAAACCATTGCGATCGAGTAGGCTTCTTCTCCAGAAGCGCAGCCCGCACTCCAAACGCGAATTTGTTGGTTTGCTTCTCGACGCGCCAAAATCAGCGGAATTATTTCGTCAGATAGGTAATCCCAGGTGGGGCGATCGCGAAAAAATGCAGTCACATTAATCAACAAAGTGTTGAATAAGAAGTTAAATTCTTCGGGATGGACTTCTAAGTAGTTGAGATAGCCAGTGTAACTTTCGATATTTATGGATTGCATCCGCTTGATGACACGACGCATCAAAGTAGACCGTTTGTAACCCGTAAAATCAAAGCCTCGACTCTGTTTTAAATACTCTAATAGGGTCTCAAAGTCGGGGTTGTAATTGTCACTACTCATAGAAATGTTGTACTAAATTGATCTTTGAGTGCTACAGATCTGGGAGAGCAACCTAAATCCACGTGAATTCGATGAGAGTTTTTTCGCTTCGTTGTTCACGGCTTTTGCCCCCCAACCCCCCAATTTTGGGGGACTTTCAGAGAGGAATTCTGGTTCAAAGTCCCTCACTCGTGGGGGATTTAGGGGGCGTTCCTGGATCTAAAAGCGAAGCGAAGCGTTCATCGAACTGACGTTAAATCCCTCACTGGTGGGTGACTTCAAGCCAAAGAAGTCTCGGATTCTCAAAGTCCCCCAGAATGGGAGATTTAGGGGGCGAAGGATCTGTAGCATTCACAAATTGATTTGGTATTGGGAACTGGAATGTCTTTTTGAAGAGATGAAAGAATTATTTACGTTATACAGGCAATATGCAACTTTCTGATCAACGTCCCTCTTTTGAAGGGAGATTAAGGGGGAGCATCCCAATTATGTAGCACAGTCTTTTTGCCCTCACCCTCTCCCCCAGGAGCGGGAACAAGAGATCTGGCTTCTCTCTGGGAAGCTACCGGGTACACACAAGTCCGGAGTCGCTTCGTTTCAATCGGCTTCAGCCCCCTGAATCCCCCAATCTGGGGGACTTTGACCCAGAGAGATTGCCTAGCATTCAAAGTCCCCCAGCATGGGGGATTTAGGGGGCGAAGGGTCTCGGCAATGACAGATCAATCAACTTGTGTGTACACGGTAGCTCTCTGGGAAGAGGGGCTGGCAAAGCTCTCGCCCCACTTCGTGAGGAGGGCAATCCGAGATTTTGCACAATTAGGGATGCTCCTCTGCAAAGAAACCTTAAATACCTCCTGGCGAAGCGGAACGAAGAAGCTCGCCTTCAGTCCCACAAACTAGCTTA
Organism: Phormidesmis sp. 146-33; assembly: GCF_052939515.1. Classification (NCBI taxonomy): domain Bacteria; kingdom Bacillati; phylum Cyanobacteriota; class Cyanophyceae; order Leptolyngbyales; family Leptolyngbyaceae; genus Phormidesmis; species Phormidesmis sp. 146-33. The sequence goes on along the minus strand of NZ_JBJPHU010000207.1, from coordinate 2,537 downwards.
ATTAGCGTAGCGGCAATCTGTGGCAATGGAAGAACTTGATCAACCGCCTGAGTCTGAATTGCGGCGTTGGGCATTGCAAAATATTCGGACGATGCTCGATCTTGAACGATCGTTGTCCCGCCCATTTGTTTGATTTGCAAAAGTCCGGCGGCTCCATCTTGCCCTGTCCCGGTTAAAACGATGGCGATCGCTCGATCCCTAAAGTTTTCTGCAACCGACGCAAATAATACATCCGCAGCGGGACGAGTAAAGTTGACCCGATCTGTTTGGGATAGCTCGATCGCCCCTACCGCATTAATCTGAATATGCCAATCGGGAGGCGGAACGTAGATAGTGCCTGCTTGTAACCGATCTCCAGCGATCGCTGCCTTGACATTGAGAACCGTTTGGCGACGGAGCAAGTGGGGCAAGATTGCAGGCATTGCGTTGGGCGCGAGATGCTGAACCACAACTAGCGCGATCGGAAAGCTGGCGGGGAGATGAATAAATAGTTGATTTAGCGCATTAAGCCCGCCTTTAGAAGTAGCTACCACAACTACATCAAACGCAGCACCCGGAAACAACTTACAAGAGTCTGCGTTCAAGTAATCGTACAAAAAAGATGTATCTATATTTTAACAATCAAGTGCCCAAACAGGGTGACAAAGGAGCGATCGCGAATCATATATTAACGTGAATTCGATAGAGTTTTTCCACTCCGTTCTTCAGCACTTCTGCCCCCCAAGCTGCCAATTCTGAGAGACTTTCGGACAAGATCTCTCGTTCAAAGTCCCCCAATTTTGGAGGATTTAACGGAGGGAACCCCAAGGTTCAAAGTCCCCCAATTTGGGGGATTTAGGGGGCGAAAAGATTAACACTTCCCACAGAGTCATCCCCTGATTGACTGACAAATCTTTTCAGGTAGGTTGGCTTGAACCTGGTGACACCCAACGTTAGCAACGGTAGAAAGGCTGCTGTTGGGTTTCGCGTTGCTCAATACCAACCTACGAAGATTTCCGGTTCAAAGTCCCTCACTCATGGGGTTAGGGGGCGTTCTCAGATCTGCGGAGAAGTTCATCGAATTTGCACTAACCGAACTGTCCATCTCGCTCGTGAAGTAAATCTCCATTTCGCTTGTTGCTAACCTTATCGGTCTGCTCGGCCACAACTCGTCTTACAACATCGGCTTGCTGTTTGGCTTCGTCAGCGCGGGCTAAAAATTGGGCTTCTGACAAGAGTCGATTTTGATCGCGGGCCTGCTTTGCCATTCGTCTTGCCAGAGCCGCTTTTTCTTCGAGGGCCCGAATTGCCGACCAGAGAGACGTTTCGACCAGACTCGCCTGCTCAGAGAGCAAACTATCACTCGAATAGACATGCCCAACGTGACAGCGATAGCGAATCAAGTTATTGGTTTTTACTTCCCACAACACCCCACCACAGTCAGGACAGGTGACCATCGAAGGGGTCGTTTGGGGGTGCTTTCCCTGCTCCAGATCGGCCTTGCTAGTCGCGACGACTTCTACTTCTCGCTCAAAATTGTCGGACATCGAATCATCCTCTCTTACAGTCTCCTGACTCAAAGCAACCAACCGCAGCGCAATGTCGCTGACATTCAAAACCAGGTCAACCTTTACATTCTCGATCGCACTTCGCACCATGCCATCAAACGAAGCTTCGTCAGGGTTTTGAACGATCGCCATCCCGCCCCGCTCTTTGATTACTTTGAGTCCGGCGGTGCCATCATCAAGCAGCCCTGACAAAATTACGCCGACTACTCGCTGACCGTAGGAATGGGCCGCTGACCGAAACAAAACATCGATCGCAGGACGATGCCCATTTTCGCGCGGGCCACGACTCAGACGAATGCGGTGATTGTGTAACACGAGATGATAGTCCGGCGGTGCGACATAAATTTTTCCTAGCTCGATCGGGTCACCATCTTTGGGGTGAAAGGCAGGCAAGGTGGCACAGCGATCGAGAATTTGGGGTAGCACGCTAGTCCCATAGGATGGAAAATGCACGGTCACAAAAATCACAGCAGATAGATCTTTAGGCAGCGCGCTAACTAGCTGAGTCAGCGTTTCGACCCCTCCGGCTGAGGCTCCAATAACAATAATATTGCGATTAGGCATGAATTTGTTAAGCGAAAAACCTGAGCAAACCATTAGCCGTGTTGTGATACCAAATCAATTTGTGAATGCTACAGATCCTTCGCCCCCTAAATCCCCCAGTCTGGGGGACTTTGAGAATCCGAGACTGCTTTGGCTTGAAGTCACCCACCAGTGAGGGATTTAGGTTGCTCTCCCAGATCTGTAGCACTCAAAGAGCAATTTGTTATTAATTACACCGATAAATTACACCGATAACTATCCTATTTGGGTTGTGAGAATGCGGTGATTAGTGATTAGTGGTTAGCGGTTAGTCGTCAATCAAAAGCTAAGAACTAAGAACCAAGAACTAAGAACTAAAGCAATCCCAAATCACTCGTGAAATGCAGACTTGATCGGGTCTACCGTTCAAACTATGCCGAGTCAAAGTCAAAGTGCCAACACATTAAG
>NZ_JBJPHU010000206.1:0-5820 GCF_052939515.1 Phormidesmis sp. 146-33 | reverse complement strand
GAAATTATCCTCAAGCCTATCCGCTGGGACTATTGAGAATGGTGCAAGATCTGAGTTTATCTTTCTTGCTTGTAGTTCTAGTCAAATGCTTTTATCTAGTATCTTAAGAAAAGACCAAAGCATGATTTTTTATTCGGCTTCTCTCTTTTTGTTTGTTGATTGTTTAGGAGTTTACAGATGGATTTTTAATTAAGCTACAAGCTTTTTTATCCATGAGTCTTGCTACTACCCCAGATGCTTGATATCTTTACAGTAATCAGAATTATTGCTTTATTCAGGGATTCCCTCAATTTTTTAAGATTGGTGCAGCAATTCTGCATAAAAGTCGGATTGACAGACCCAACAACTCTATAGAGGTTGAAAACTTCACACATGGAATAGACCTTATAGAGCCATGATGCAATAGATAACAAGGAGAATCAGCAATGCGATTTGAACAGCATGAGCGATGTTTGCTGGACGAGTGGAGTTCGCTTTGGGATTGGGACCGATTTCTTGATCTAGAGGCAGTTGCGCTGCGCGATCTCTGGAATTATGAACAGTGCGCCTCAAATGTTGTACAGGGTTCGTAGCTAAACAATGCAGGACAAGCGATCTTCCAGAGCATCGCGAAGCAAATCGTGAATTGACACCACTAGCAACTTCTTAGGGGTATTTTATGAAACTCGTATATCGCGGCACAAGATACAATTCCAATGCGCTCGAAGCTGACCATGCTTTACCTTGCAAACCTACTCCGTCCATCCTCTGTTACCGGGGTATGACCTATCTAATCACGCCTAAATCCGAGACTTCGACTCAGCCCATTCAAACTATCACCCGACAATTGATTTACCGAGGCAATACTTACTCGGTGACTCGAACCGTCGAGATCTCCTAGTCGTTTGAAGCGCGTCGCTTGGAAATGCCGTCAGGTAAGCGTTCACAACTGGGATTGACACGAGGGTAGATACTGGGTTTGTCTACCCTTTTCTAGTTCAAGCGATGTGTTGTCGTTTGAGCTAACCCTTCAATCTATGAATATTCGGCACTTCTTCAGGAGCCATTAGATGGAACGCTTTCTGGGTACAGAGGAACATTATTTTTGGTTATACGATCAAGTGGTGCCGAACCATTTCTGCCTCACTGCTAAAATTAGCGGTAGTTTCAGCTTGGAGCAACTGCATCAGTCGCTCTTTCAGGCGCAACGGCGACATCCTTTACTCCGGGTGGCAATTGCAGTAGCAGAAACCGGACATCCTAAATTCGTTGAACGCATCGCTCCGATTCCTGTCCGACTGGTGCTGAGAAGGGATGAACAGGACTGGCAGCGAGAAATCGAAATTGAGTTAACTCACTCCTTTGATTGGCAAACTGCGCCGCTGATTCGGGTCGTACTGTTGCAGTCCGAAACGGTATCTGAATTGATCGTGACATGCCATCATGCGATCGCAGATGGCATATCCGCTGCACATTTGATTCGAGACATCATGCAGGGCTTAAACTCCAAAAGTTCTGACACGAGAACCCTATTAGAAGCACAGCCCATCGACTCATTGATCCCAGTTCAAGAAGTGATTACAGACCCTCAAGTAACCTCGCCGCGTGAGTATTCTACCAAGGTGACGAGTCGTTCCCGCCCTCACGTTAGAACCGTTCTGCTCTCTGCCGAATTGACGCAGCAAGTCTGCGATCGCGCTCGTCAAGAAAACACAACGGTTCATGGCGCGATCAGTGCAGCATTTCTACTCGCAATGTCGCGGCAACAGGAAGGGTTGTTTAAATGTCAGTCTCCGATCGATGTGCGATCGCAGCTAACACCGATTCCTGAAACGGTGGGACTCTATATCTCCTATGGCATCACTCAGCACGACCTCAAACAGAACTCATCGCTGTGGCAAACGGCGCGATCGCTCAAAGCACAACTTGAAACGATGAAGACAGCACCCCAAGTGTTTGAAATCATTCACCAGGTTCGAGGACAGCTTGCATCGTTGCCCGCTGCCGAAACGGTCTGTACGGCAACCCAAAAACCGCCTGCTTTTGACCTGGTAGTCACGAATTTAGGGCGATTACCCTTTGAACAGCAATTTGGCTCACTTCGACTTGAAGCAATCTATGGTCCAGCCGTACTGAATGGGATGGAACCTGAGCGACTTGTGGGAGTAGCAACCTTGGGCAACCGACTATCAATCACAGTCACGAATCCTTCGATCACGACTTCAGCACAAGCAGCGAGTGCAAGTTTGGAAGAGGCTTTAGATTTGCTAAGTAAGGAGTCGTCGGAATTCTACAGCATCACCGCATAATCGCTTGACCTTTATGCCTCAAGTCCAGATGCAGCATTCGTTACATTAACATTACGAGAATTAAAGAGGTGTCAAAATGACTGCAAGTAAATTTGAATCAGGACAATCCAGTCTTACTACAAACATCGTTAGTAATTGTTCGCAGCCATCAGACCTAGATATTTCTGGGTCAATTCCTAACTCTAGAAGTTTTGGCAATAGCGGGGAAAATGTGATATTTGGGGGTTGTGATTCTTCTTTGACGGGTACTAGCGGTGTGGACGTATTTGTACTGACCAGTGCAGGTGCAACTATCTCTGGCTTTGAAGTTGGAAAAGATAAAATTGGCATCGTTTCAAATGATGAGGTGCTAACTTTTTTCGACATCATCAACCCCTATATACCAGGCGGCATCACTGATACCGATAAAGGGGCTGTCGTTAGTCTTCCTGATGGCTCCACGCGCGATTCCTTTGTAGCATTGAGTGGGGTCAGTGCAAGTGCTTTGGCGAACAGTCCGGAGAGTTTTGCTATTTTTTCCTCTGCGAATGTCGTCATTGACTGGAACGAGATGATGTTTGATGCGGGTAGAAATACCCCTGTACCCGGTTCGCGATCGTCTCGTTACTATGCTCTCCTGCATACGGCGATCGCGGATGCGGTACAAGGGATTCAACAAACTGCTGGACGAAGAACTTACTTAGAGTCTATTGGACAACCACTCCCAACAATTACTTCCGGTGCCAGTGTTGAAGCCGCCGTCGCCTCAGCTGCGAATACAATATTAAAAGGGTTATTTACTGACCAAGACAATCCTGTTGCTGCAACAAATATTAGTCCCTTTCCAGGTGAAACAACTAATACAGGAGAATTCCTTTCTAGAGTTTTTGATGCAGCTTTCAGCACATCGTTGACAAAAATTGGCGGTTCTACAGATGCAGTAAACGCAGGGATAGAGTTTGGACGCAGCATCGCGCAGAGATTGTTAGAGTTACGCGCAAATGATGGTGGATTCCGCAATGCTGACGGCACAAAAGTAGATTTGTCAGGATTTGCAGCAGAATACCAAAATGGGATTGAAAACAACTATCACCTCAATGAGAAAAGCTTCCAAGATGGAAATTCAACACTGTTAAACAACGGCACGGTCGGTAGACTGAAAGATGGCACAAATTTAATTGGAACAAGTGCGCCCATTGAAGCAATTGATCAAGATGGCAACAAAACGATTACCAGTATCGCAAAAACCACTCCTGGGGCATGGCGGCGTGGGGAAGATACCTTAAACGCCAGCGGTCAATTTTCTGGTTTAGCCTCTCCAGATGTCGCTAACCTGAATCAAGCTTGGGTTCTCCCATCCCCTGACTTTTTTAACAGCAGCATACTCCCACCCCCCGCCTTAGACAGCGATCGCTATCGTGATAGTGTTGCAGAAGTAAAAGCGGAGGGAAGTATTCTGGATCTTCCAGGAAACGGTACGGTTTCCGTTCTGAACCGCAGTATCACCGAAAATGGTGTGACTCGCTTCTTAGGTACGGGCGCAGGGGGTAACGCAGTTAACGATACTAACCCCGCTGATGCAACCTTTGGTTCAGGAAATGAAGGGAACGACTTTGGTCGCACGGGTCCTGATGGATTAGGATTAACCAGCGCTGACAGAACAATCATCGCCCACGTTTGGGCAAATGCTGAAGGAACTTACCAACCCAACTATGCTTGGCAAAAGGTCGCGCAGCAATTAGCGATTCAGAACTGTAGTTCCCTTGAAGATACAGCCTACATTTTTGGAATGATGAACATAGCGTTAGCCGATGGCTATGCCAGCGTTTGGGATATCCAATGGGATAGAGATTATTTCTGGCGACCCGTTTCGAGCATCCGCAACGCAGATCAACTGCCATCAACCTCTGATTTAGATGACAACACTTGGACTGCACGGGAAAATACACCCCAGCACCCAGAGCACCCATCTGCTGCTGCGGCAGTTGCGGGCGTGGCTAGTAACATCTTGTCTAGCTTCTATGGAGATAACCAAACCTTTACTGTTGGTGCTGACCCGAACCCTTCCAGTGTCCGCCTGCAAACTGCGCTACGTTCTCTCAATGGTAACGATTTAGTAGACGGTACACCTTTAGAAGAACTGAGTCGTACCTACACCAGCCTCTCGCAAGCTGCAAATGAAGCACGTACCAGTCGTATTTATGCAGGGGCACACCATCGCTTTTCTACAGAGAATGGTATAAGTTTGGGCGAACAGGTTGCTCAGTACTTCTTGCGTCATAATCCTTTTTTGGCTCAAGGGAGAAACATTCTGCCTGAACCAGTAAAAGCGCCATAGATGTTGTTGCACACGAATCATACATTTGTCCTTCAGGTGCTAGGTCGTTTGTATTTCTCGCATCCCTCCTGTGGGACTTTCTTGGCAAAGAGCTTTAGTTGCACATCGCGTTATTGTTGGTAACGCAACTAGCCCTCTCAAATCAGCACTGGGTAATGTTCTAGACCTGTGTATTTTATGAGAGAATCGAGTGGTTTTTAGCTGCTCATGTTGACATGGTACTCGAACCCATTTGCTGTCCAAGTTGCAATAGTACGAACATTGTGAAAAATGGCAAAAGTGAGGAAGGTAAGCAACGCTATCGCTGCCGCAATCATCAGTGTTCCCGCCGCTCCTTCATTCGAGAGTACACTTATCGAGGCTACCTGCCCGAAGTCAAGCAACAAATCAGCGATATGGCAGTCAACGGAAGCGGCATTCGAGATACGGCACGAGTGCTAAAAATTAGCCCCACAACTGTGATTGAGGAATTAAAAAAAAGATTGCCATCTCGAACGAGTCAACACCGCTCTACTCCAACAGATGGAAAGTTTACCCACGAGTGCGATGGTGGTTAAAGTTGAAGAAGCGGAAATGGACGAGATGTGGAGTTTCGTGCAGTCTAAGAAACAGCAGCGTTGGTTATGGCACGCCATTGATCATCGCACAGGTGCAGTGTTAGCTTATGTTCTTGCTCCGCATGAAGATGCAGCACTCAAAGAACTTCAGCAATTGCTTGCTCCATTTGCCATCAAGCGCTTCTACACCGATAGTTGGGGTGCATACTTGCGATTGCTAGAAGCTCAAAAGCACACTGTAGGTAAAGCAAACACACAACGGATTGAGCGCAAGCATTTGACGCTTCGCACGCGGATCAAGCGGTTAGCTCGAAAAACAATTTGCTTTTCTAAATCCATTTGGCTGCTGTGGTAATTGGATTGTTCATCAACCGCTATGAATTTGGTCGAGCAGTGTGATAGTTCATCCACAAGTCTAGAACATGACCTCAGCACTGTAGAAGCAGCACTACAATTCCCAGGAATCCAATCAAACCTAACCAACTCGTTGCCGAGAGAATGCGGGACGTTCGCTGTTCGCCCAACCACAACTCTCGGTATGAATATTGAGGATTGCGAACCGAAAACGCGATCGGAGGACTGACAAAAGGCAACAATTTACTTAACCCTAAGCGGATCACAGAACCCATGAACCAAAGTTTTGTTCGCAGTGGAGCCT
>NZ_JBJPHU010000205.1:0-5837 GCF_052939515.1 Phormidesmis sp. 146-33 | reverse complement strand
ACACCGGAGCCAGCCCCGAACAAACAGAAGGGGAAGGCTGGAGTACGATTTTGCACCCCGATGATGTCGAGAGAACGGTTCCCATTTGGCAAGAATCATTGAGGACGGGAGAATTTTACAATGTCGAATATCGATTTAGACGCGCTTCTGACGGTCAATATCGCTGGCACATCGGGCGTGCCTTTCCTCTGCGAGATGAAACCGGACAAATTATCAAATGGTTTGGATCTTGCACCGACATTCACGATCAAAAATGTGCCATTGAGGAGCGCGATCAAGCGTTAGAGCGAGAGCGATCGACCCGCGCCCAGGCCGAAACCGCCAACCGCATCAAAGATGAATTTCTCGCCGTTTTGTCTCACGAATTGCGGGCAGCTTCGCTGTGCCGAAGGCAACGCCTCTCAATCCCATTCTCGGTTGGACAAAGCTGCTCAAGGGCGGCAAATGTGACGAGGCAATGCGCGATCGAGCGTTGGATATTATCGAGCGCAACGCCAAACTTCAGTCCCAATTGATCGAAGATTTGCTCGATGTTTCCCGCATTCTCAGAGGCAAACTCAAGCTGGTTTTTGCGCCCGTGAATCTAGTCACGACGATCGAAGCCGCGTTAGAAACGGTGCGGTTGTCAGCGCAGGCAAAAAACGTCGCGGTGAGATTTTTGGTGGACTCCCCAGAAACCATGACATCAGGTGACTTTAATCGGTTGCAGCAGGTGATCTGGAATCTGCTTTCAAACGCGGTCAAATTTACGCCCGAAGCCGGACAGGTGACGATTCAACTCGCGGCTGTAGATTCTTTGGCTCAAATCACGGTTACCGACACCGGAAAAGGCATTTCTCCCGAATTTTTGCCCCACATCTTCGAGCAATTTCGGCAGGCAGACAGCAGCACCACGCGATCGTTTGGCGGATTGGGACTGGGACTGGCGATCGTCAAACAACTCGTCGAGCTTCACAATGGCACCATTCAAGCGGCGAGTCCGGGTGAGGGAATGGGGGCGACTTTCACAGTTAAGCTTCCTTTGCTAATTAAAGAATCTACGCCTGCGTTACCTGTGTCATCTTTGGTTTGTTCGTCTACTCAACCGCTTTGCGCCCTCAAAATTTTGGTTGTGGATGACGATGCAGACTCGCGAGAAATTCTCAATTTTGTGCTGCAAGAACAGGGGGCGATCGTCACTACGGTTTCTTCGGCAAGCGATGCGCTGACGGCTCTATCTCACAGTCTGCCGGATGTGATTCTCAGCGATTTGGGAATGCCGGAAATGGATGGATACAGTTTGATGCGACAGGTGCGGGCGCTGCCTCCAGAGCAGGGCGGTAACATTCCCTCTATTGCGGTGACGGCCTATGCGCGCGCAGAAGATCGAGACGAAGCGATCGCAGCAGGCTTTCACGACTATTTGACGAAGCCGACCGATTCAGTGGCGCTGGTAATGGCGATCGCAGCCCTAATCGGCGGAAACAGGTGAAGATTGCAACAACTCGGCAGTAGATTGATGTGAGGTCGATGAATTTGCTTTGTTCTCTAGTCATTTAGCGTCCTCAATCCTCTACTCTGAAGACCTTCAAGATCAAAATCTTGATTCAAAATCTTCAAACGGAAACTTTCGGGGCATCCCAAATCAGCAACTCCTCACGGGTATCTCGAACGCGCAGCAAAGAATTTTGTCGAATTCGTATCAAATTTGACAGATCAGACAAAAATCTGAATGTGGCAAAAAGATTGTGAGATTTTGCGGATTTGTGCATTGAGAAGCGCATCTTATGGGTGTGCGTTATTCTTGTTGAAAAACAAAAGTTCCTGAAAGGCTGGTTACGCTTGCTATTCCCCAATTCTTTCCTTAATCTTATTGACTCGATCGCCTTCAAAAACAGTGGGGCGATGGCGCTGATGATGGTCTGTTTTTTTGCTTCGGTGGCTCGATCGCAGGTCATTCCTGACAACACGCTGCCTAACTCGGCGATCGTCACCTTTGACGGGCAAGAATATCGCATTACCGGAGGCACGATCGCCGGAGAAAATCTCTACCAAAGCTTTGAAGAATTCTCGCTGCTGAGGGGGCGATCGGCCTACTTTGACACCGATGCGAGGACACAGACGATTATCAGTCGCGTGACCGAAAAGCCTTCTCTGATTGACGGACTGATTCGCACGAATGGATCGGTCAATCTGTTTTTGCTCAATCCTAATGGCATTACGTTTGGCGACAATGCGGCTTTAGAAGTGGGCGGATCGTTTTTTGCCAGTACTGCCCCGTTTCTCAAGTTTGAAGATAACAGTCTGTTTAGTGCTGCCAGAACTTCAGAAGCTCCATTGTTGAGTGTGAGGCTGCCGATCGGGATTCAACGCGGCGTTAGCTTACCTGAACCTTTGATCAATCGGGGAAACTTAACCACGGGACAGAATTTAGATTTGATTGGAGGTACGATCGCCAATACAGGAAATTTATCGGCAGGTAATCAACTCACGATCACGGCTTTAGACAAAGCAACTTTTGATAACAGTACGTTGAGCGCCTTTTCGGATCTGGCAATCGTGGCTGATGCCATCTTGCTCAACAGTTCTACGCTGTCTACAACGGTTCTCGCCAATCAAATTAGAAATGCTGGAAATATCTGGCTCAAAGCAGGAGAAATCATCATTTCTGATTCGCAATTATTGACCACTGTGAACCAGAGCGCGATCGGAGCCGCAGGCAAAATTCAAATCGATGCCGATCGTCTACAAGTACGCCAGCAGTCTATTCTTCGTTCTGATAGCGCCAACGTGTTGACTAACTCCAATACTCCAACTTCAGGAATTACTATCAACGCCAAAACGGTCGAGATTTTAGAAAAAAGTGAACTGCAAACGACCACGATTGGAAATGGGATCAGCAGTCCACTCCCCAACCAAGGCGCGAATGCTGGAGCGATTGAAATTAACGCAACCGACGAAATCACGATCGCTAAAGGCAGTGTATTACTCACAGGCACAGATTTAACCGCTACAGGTAATAGTGGCGACATCACCCTCAGCGCTAACTCGATCACACTGCAAGACAACGTGATCCTATTTTCTGTAACCAGTGGGTCGGGGAATACAGGCACGGTCACTCTCAACGCGATCGATGCCCTGAGACTCGATAAATTTGCCGTCGTCGGAACGTCAACAGGACGCGGCTCAACGGGCATCGGAGGCGATTTGAATGTCCAGGCAGGATCGCTCTTGATCACTGAGCAGTCAGGGCTAACCGCCGGAACGTCAGGTGTTAGAAAATCTGGAAACGTCAATGTACAAGTTGCAGGCACGATTGCACTCGACAACAACAGTTTGATCACCAATTTTGTGACTTCAGCAGGGCAAGCAGATGGGGGAAATATCGATCTATCTGCCCGATCGCTCTCACTCGGCGATCGTTCTCTGATCTCGACCAGCGTTTTGGGACAGTTCTCGATTATCAACGATCAGGGAGTTCTGTTGCAGACGATTTCACCCGGACAGGGCAATGCGGGAGATATTAATCTTCGCCTGGGTGATCGACTCGCTTTATCAGGAGGCAGCACGATCGCGAGTCAAACCGGGCCGCGTGTGGTGGGGGCGGGTGGCGACATTAATATCAGCAGTGCGTTGCTCTCGGTCGCTGACAAAAGTTCGATTATTGCAGGCACGGCCGGATTGGGAGATGGCGGAAACATCACGATCGCCGCAGACCAAATCAAGTTGAGAGACCTGCCAACCCCAACAAATGGCATCATCGGAGGCACGATCGCCAGCGCAGTCGGCAGCCAAGCGATCGGCAACGGCGGCAATATTATGCTGACCACGGATGCCCTCTCAATGCACGATCAAGCGCTAGTCACCACCCAGAGCGACGGACAGGGCAACGCCGGAAATATTCGAGTTACAGCCAATACCTTTGAGGCAACCAATGGCGCACAATTTCGCACCAACACTTCCGGAAGCGGACAGGCCGGAGATATTTACATCGCAGCCCGCGATCGCATCCAACTTCAAGGCAATGGAGTCGTCGAACCGCTAGCCGGGGTCATTGCGTCAGCGATCGTGCGAGGCAGAAAAATTTCTTTCCAACCGCCCCTCACCCCTCAAGACGGAGAACGAATTACGATTCCCACTTCTAGCGGTCTGCTACAAACCACGGCCCAGAAGGTTTCGGAGATTGGCACGACTCAAACGGGACTGTTTGCCAGCACGTCAGCCAGTGCGACCGGAGCCGGGGGAAACGTCTTTGTCGAAACCCCTCAACTCACCGTCAACAATCAGGCGATCGTCTCCATCAGTAATTGGGGCAGTGGACAAGGCGGAACGCTGGTGATCAATTCAGACAACATCGCCGTGAATCGGGGCTTATTATTCGCCAGCACGCTACAAGGAAAAGGCGGAAGGCTCTCGATCAACACAAACAATCTCACCCTCGACAACAGTTTGATGATTGCAACAACCGATAGTTTTGACGGGGCAAACGTTACGCTTTCGATTCGCGATTTGCTGTTGATGCGGCGAGGCAGTCAGATTACAGCACGGGGCTACGACGCGGGCAACGGTGGCAATATCGACATTCGAGCAGGCTTTATTGTGGCAAAAACGTCCGAAAATAGCGACATCAGCGCCAACAGCTTTCAAGGACGCGGCGGCACGATTCGTCTGAATGCCCGATCGATTTTAGGGCTAACCTCTCGATCGCAGTTAACGCCCTTCAGCGACATTACGGCCAGTTCAGATCTCGGAATCAATGGCGTTGTGACGATCGACACCTTTCCGCTTGATCCCAGTCAAGGAACGAATCCCCTGCCCAATGAGATTATTGATGTGACTCGTGACGTGATTCAAACTTGTGCACCGCGATCGCGACTCAATAGCTTTGTGACGGCCGGACGAGGCGGCTTGCCCCCGACACCGAGAGAAGGGATACAGGGAGCCGGATGGATCGATTGGAGGACTGAGCAAACGACAACCTCAACCCCTTCGACGATCGCGACTCCCGTTCCGACCCCTTTGATCGAGGCCACAGGCTGGAGGATCGCCCCTGATGGTTCAGTGAGTTTGATCGCCACCGAGACTTCTGTGAGTCAGTCCCCTATCAATTGTCAGTCTGCTCAGTCATTAGGTCATTGAGAAGTATGTGGATGTGGATACGATCGAGGTGTCTTTTTTTCAAAAGGCTGCTTAGAAAGGTGCCTCTGGGACTAATTCTCTGTTTTTTGGTGGGCGGCACAATTCCAGGAACGGCGCACATGGCGATCGGCATTCCGGTCTCGGTGCCTGCGGTTTCAGTCCAACCGCTCATTCAGATGGGGCAAACGCTCTATCAGACAGGTCGGTTTTTGGACGCGGCCAACGTCTGGGAAACTGAGGCAAATCGCCTGCAACGATCGGGAGACACCTCCAATCAAGCCCTGATTTTTAGCTATCTGGCGCTCACTTATCAGCAGCTTGGCCGCCAACTGCAAGCGACTCAAACGCTGCAACAAGCGATCGCGTTGCCCGCTTCTCCACTCACTCGCGCCCAAATTCTCAACACTCAGGGCCAACTCTATCTGACGCAAGGCCAGCCCCAAGCGGCTCTCAAAACCTGGCAACAGGCAGAAAACCAGTATCGACGCATGAAAGATTCGACGGGCACGATCGGCACCCAACTCAATCAAGCCAAAGCGCTGCAAGCACTGGGATTTTATCGTCGCGCCCGCACCCAATTAGAGCAGATCGAAGCGGCGTTGCAAAACGAGTCAGAGTCTTCGCTCAAGGCGGTGGCTTTGTTAAATTTGGGCAATGTATTGCGGGTGTCGGGCGATTTGGCTGCGTCAGAAAGAGTCTTGCAGAAGAGTCTGGCGATC